>CAZWLZ010000065.1:0-13602 GCA_964634505.1 uncultured bacterium
AACCAAGGCATGTTCCCAACCCTCCCCAAACAGGCTGTTTACTACCGTCCAGTCCGCTACTTGAGGTAAATGCCCCTTTGGTGCGTTGATATGGAAGATTAATTGATCATAATCCAACCAACTACCATTTTTTAGCCATCCCACCATGATTCCAAATTCTGTATATTGAGCCCATTGTCCTGCCAGCTTCTTATCACTCACTCGAGGAGAAGTCCAGATTTCTTTTTGAACACTAAACCCGAATTTGCCCTTACTATACTTTAGCCATAATTGATCTATAGTGCGTAAATCCTTAACAGGGAATTGTTTGACATCATGATAAGATACATTCCTCCAATCTTTAACAGGGAATTGTTTGACATCTTTATAATAATTCCGCCAAGTATCTTTATCCATTGCTTGTAAAATTCTTGCACTTGTTTCCTTATCTGCTTTTCGCCATTCACCTGCTTTTAAATAGGCTTCTAATTGACGATAATCAATCCCTTTTTCTGATTTTAATTCAATACTACCTTCCCTCTTATTAAGGGGGATAAGAGGGGGATCAGAAACGGGATTTACAGGGATTTTCTTTGGTATCAACAACCCTAACCACTCATCGATAGTTTGAGGGCGATTTTCTGCCTTTAATTCTAATCCCTTGAGAATGGCATTATTTACCCTGTCACTAATTTGCGGATTTAATTGCTGGGGAGTGGGTAACGGTAGATTAAATTCCAGACGATAATTAGCTGGAGGATGGGGAGGTTGCCCAGTTAACAGATGATATAATGTAGCTGCCATGGCATACACATCTAAGGCTTGAGTAAATCTTCCTCTAGTTTCAAATTGCTCAGGTGGTGCATAAGCAGGGGTTTTAGAATTAGTTTTAGTGGTAGTTTTCAAAAAATCTATTTCTCTAGCCAACCCAAAATCGATTAATACCGCTTGGTTATTATTCCCTCGAATCATGATATTTTCTGGTTTGATATCCCGATGGAGAACTTTTTTCTCTTGATGAAGATAATTTACTGCCCCTGCTACCTCCTCTATCCATACTAATGCTTCCTTTTCTGCTAATTTTTGTTTCTTGACAAGATAATCACCAAGGCTTTTACCGTTGATAAACTCCATGATGATACAACATAAACCATCTTCTCGAAAAAAGGTAGGATAGATTTTGACAATATGACGATGATTACATCCTGCTAAAATTAACCGTTGTGCTACAAACTTATCTTGTAATTCCTCAAAATCAGGCTTATTACCATGGGTTATCTTATTTAAAGTTTTGATGGCTATTTTAGTTTTATCGTCAACATTCTCTGCTAAATATGTCACCCCAAACCACCACCGCCAAGGATTTGGATGATGCGATATTTTCCCTTATTCAACAACTGATTCTCTTTGAACATCTTTTATGGGTTTTCAATTTGATTTTATGATTATTTATGGTATCAAAAGACATTTAGCTTTTGATAGTTTGGGCTTGTCTTTTTTTACTCACTGCACCAAAGTTAATAGAAGCGATGTGCTTAAAGGCTAATGGAAATTTAATAATTAGCCCCCTAACCCCCAAACCTGGGGGATTTTAATCTTTATTTCCCCCAAAATTGGGGGATAAAGGGGCAAATGAATTGATTTCAAGGCTAATTTTATAAGAAATTTAAGATTCGGTAGCAACTTAAGTTAAAATAATTAAAATGCTCTTATTGCCATCGTTATGAATATAGTTGCTAATAAATCATACCTAGATATTTTCTCAAAATTATCAGAGCTTTGTCAAAAAAGTAAAATTGGCAAAAAATTGCCCAATGCCTTATACGTTCATATTGATTCTTTACCTTTTTTAGACCCTTTACTGCAAGAATATGAACAGTTTGCTAGTAATATTTATCCTTATCGAAAAGAAGTAACCTTAATTAAATTTCATCTTCAATCCGCTTCAATTTCTTATTTATATTATCCCGATTTTGATTGTAATCCTCATCCCGAAATTCATAAAAGTAGAGTGATTAATTTAGGTGATCGAAAAGTTAATTTAAGGGTATATCAAAATGCTGATAATCCCCCTATTCTCCATCGTAAAGAAACTTTTGTTACCAACGAATACCCTTTATATGAAGAATTTTGTCATTTAACCAAGATAGAAGATACTTTAGGATTATTAGATAATAGTCGTTTTATTGGTAATAAGCATCAGTGGCAACAACTATTAAAAGATCATCGTTTAGATTTTGAAGATAATCATTTAGTGTGTCAACTACATCAACAAAAAGAGCAAGTTATGATCGATCGCCATAAAGCGGCATTGGTCAGACATGAATTATCTAAGCCTGTTAGAAGTGTTTTAGAATTAGGTTTATTTGAACAAGAAACTACTTTTTTTGATTATGGTTGTGGACATGGGGGAGATATACAAAGAATTAAGGAAAAAGAATATCAAAGTTCAGGTTGGGACCCTTTTTATCTTCCTAATGCACCTTTACAGAGTGCTGATATTGTTAATTTAGGTTATGTAATCAATGTGATTGAAAACGTTTCTGAACGCCGTAATGCTTTGATTAATGCTTATAATTTAGCGAAGGAAATTTTGATCGTTTCAGCTCAAATTTTAGTTCACGATCGCGAAAGAGGTTTAGTAGCCTATAGTGACGGCATTATTACCGAAAAAAATACTTTTCAAAAATATTATTCTCAAGATGAATTAAAAAATTATATCGATCAAGTATTAAATACTAATTCAGTGGCGATCGATTTAGGTATCTATTTAGTTTTTAAAAATCCAGACCGAGCTAATGAATTTTATACTTCTCGTTATCGGTCTCGTCTTAGTCGGCCTAAAATTTTGACTCCTTTAAAACGTTTTGAAGACTACAAAGAATTATTAAATCCTTTAATGAATTTTTATCTTAAACGTGGTAGATTACCAGTTCGAGGAGAATATGACAAAGAAGGAGATTTAATTCAAGAATTTGGATCAATTAAGAGAGCTTTTAAAGTAATCTTACAAGTTACCAGTATAGAAGAATGGGAGGCGATCGCCGATAAACGTCGTCAAGAAATATTGATTTATTTAGCTTTAAGTAATTTTAAAGAAAGACCGAGTATTAGAAAGTTACCACAAACTTTGAAAAATGATATAAAAGTTCTCTTTAGTAATTATCAAGCAGCCTGTTTTCTAGCAGATCAAATGTTGCTTACTCTACGCAACTTAGATTTAATTAAAAGTTTATGTCAAGAATTTGGTCTCGGTATCATTCTTCAAAACGCTTTTTTAATTCATTTAAGTTCGTTAGATTCTTTACCTTCTTTAGTTCGTCTTTTTGAAGGCTGTGCTAGTAATACCATTGGTCGTCTTGCTCATGCTAATGTGGTTAAATTTCATTTTAATACCCCTAGAATTAGTTATCTTTACTATCCCAATTTTGATACCGAATCTAAACCGAAACTGCAATCTAGTCTGTCTATCAATTTAATCAATCTCGAAGTTCATTATCGAGATTATTCTCAAGAAAACAATCCCCCTTTTCTTGATCACAAATCAAAATTAGGTGTCAGATGTTAATGTCTAAACTATGATTGATGTGATTATTTGATTGACTATGATTCTAATTTAACGATTATCCCTGTGACATGATTCTATTTATTTCACTATTTACAATCCTAAAAATCATAGCCCTCATTCAATCATTAAAATCATAGTTCAGACACTTGGATTATTCTAGTCACAAGTTTACTTTTTTTTCTTGGGTTTACTAACCCTTTTAAACTGTAAACTGGTATTTCCAAAATTAATTAATAATCCAATATCTAACCCATAGGCTTCGAGATAATTGATGGCTTGTGCTAAGTGAACATCTTCAAGTTGAATAACTGCTTTTAATTCTACCATCACTTTACCTTCAACAAAAAAATCTACTCTTCTTGTTCCAATTTGATCTTCTTTAGACCTCTTGCAAAATGATAATCAACATGAAAAGATGATAGGACAAGATAAAATATCAGCGATCAGATCGATTTTAATCAAAGAAAATAAGTACGTTGATAAAGTTAAAGATAATTTTTACTTATATACCTCTTCTCCCAATAGCAAAAGTAAATATCAACTAGCTAAAAAATACACAAATTAATTCATTGACTTTTTGATTTGATTTTTAGATAATAATAATCATCTCTTTTTGCACTATTTCATAATTATAAATTCCAGCAATTAAGTTGAATCTTAACCCAAATCTTTTTCTTTTATTTCTATACTTTTCTGATAGTATTCTGAATATTTTAAGTTTTCTATTGATATGTTCAATTAAGATTCTTTGTCTATTTAACTCTCTATTTTTTCTTTTTTCTTCTTTGGTTAACTTTCTTTTTTTACTTTTCTTTTTTGGTATTTCACTTAATTTATGAATTTCGCCTATACCTTGATAACCTTTATCTACTAAACACTTTATTTTCTCACTTAATGGCAATCTACTCTTTTTTAAAATTTTAAAATCATGTTCTTTTCCTCGTCCATTTACATAACAAATTATTTCTAAGGTATCTTGATTAACCACCAATTGTGCTTTAAATGTATGTTCTTTTTTTTTCCCACTGTAGTAAATTTTTTGTCCTTTTTTTGGTCTTTCAATGGGTGTTTCAGTAACATCAATTAAAACTGCCTTAATTCCATTGTCTTTTTTCCTTAATTCTTTTTTACCCCCTAGGGAAAAATAACCTGAGTTGAGCAAAATTTTTGCAATTTTTTTGTGAACAGTTCTACAAATAGTTGATTCTGAGACATTCCAGTACTCTGATATGTGAAAATAAGTTCGATATTCTCTCAAATATTCCAACCTTACTAAAACTTGCTGTTCTACTGTTAATTTGCTTTTCCTTCCTTTTTTTTGATTGTTTTGTTCTTTTTTGACTATTTCTACTAAGAGATTATAGGTTTCTTTTTTTACTCCAAATCTTCTTTTAAATTTTTCAGGCTTTAATTTTTTTATTTTCTTAAGTTTCATAATTAAATCTTATACTTAAGTTATCCATGATCGCCCACAATTATAGATCATTCTGGTTGATCCTATCTCCTATTTAATTTTGCAAGAGGTCTTTTATAAAAAATTGGTATTTCCTGTTCTCTGGAAAAACATAACCCCTGTAAGTTCATTTCTCTTGCTAAAGCACGTTGATAAATCACTTCTTAAAAACCATTTCCTAAAATACGGTGAACTTCCATTGCACAACCAATAATGTTACCTGTTAGTTAACTTTCTGGATATTGCTGATTAATAAACGTCATAACTATGATTTATCTGATTATTGGATTGACTATAATTCTCATTTAAGGATAATCTCTCTGATACAATCCTAACAATCAAGATATTAATAATCATATTTCTCAAAAAAAATTAGTCTTTAACCTACTATCTACTACCTACTATCTACTACCTATTATCTACTACCTATTATCTACTACCTATTATCTACTACCTATTATCTACTACCTTTTTTAAACAATTCCCCATTACCCATTACTCATTACCCATTACCATTTATTTCTTTTGGGTAACATCAGATATTAAAATTAAAATTAATCAAATTAATTTCAAAGGAGATCACAGTGTTAACATTAGGGGTAAATATTGACCATATAGCTACCATTAGAGAGGCAAGAAAAACCGTTGAACCTGATCCTGTGTCCGGGGCGGTTTTAGCAGAATTGGGCGGAGCAGACGGCATTACAGTGCATCTGAGAGAAGATAGAAGACACATTCAAGATCGTGATGTTCGTATTTTGCGAGAAACTGTCCGAACCCATTTAAACTTAGAGATGGCTGCTACGGAAGAAATGATCGATATTGCTTTAAAAATTAAACCAGATTATGTCACTTTAGTGCCTGAAAAAAGAGAAGAAGTTACAACCGAAGGCGGTATAAATATTGTTGATAATTTAGCTAAATTTACTGATGTAGTTAGTATTTTACAAGATGCAAATATTCCTGTTAGTTGGTTTATTGATGCGGATATAAAACAAATTGAAGCGGCTTGTCAAACTAAGGCAAAATTTATTGAACTTCATACGGGTAAATATGCAGATGCGACTAATGAGGTAAAACAAAAAGAAGAGTTAGAAATTTTAAAAGTAGGGACAAAAAATGCTTTAGATTTAGGTTTAAGGGTTAATGCTGGTCATGGTTTAACTTATTGGAATGTTTATGCTGTTGCTTGTATTGAAGGTATGGAAGAGTTAAATATTGGTCATTCGATCATTAGTCGGGCGGTTTTGGTTGGTTTAGAAAGGGCTGTTAAAGAGATGAAGTTAGCTATGTTTAACCGTATTTAATTAAGTTATTTTATACTATTTCTTGAATTAAATTAATTAAATGATGAGCTAATTCTAATTTACTACAGTTAGGTATTTTTGTTTGGTTGCCTTGGCGATCAATAAAAATTCCTTCATTGGTTTCACTATTAAATCCCGCTTCTTTTGTATCGATAGGATTAGCAAAAATAGCATCTAAATTTTTTTTAGTTAATTTCTCTAAGGCTGGTGTTAAAATGTCTCCCGTTTGGGCTGCAAAACCAATTAATTTTTGATTTGATTCTTTTTTTGTTGCTAATTTGGCGACTATATCTGTAACAAATTCTAGGGATAAGTTAGAAGGTAAATCTTTTTTGGCTAATTTTTGAGGATTGTATTCTTTTGGTTTAACGTCTGCTACGGCGGCAGCCATTAATATCCAATCTGCTTGATCAAAATTTGTTAATAAGGCTTTTTCCATTTCTAGGGAAGTAGTGGCTAAAATGGTTTTAATTTTAGGGATTAATTTTAAAATTCCTGCTATTTCACCATGAATTAAGGTTACAGTTGCACCACGAAAGTAACACATTTTGGCTAAAGCAATACCCATTTTACCTGTGGAAGGATTGCCTATAAATCTTACTGGATCAAGGTATTCTCTCGTACTACCTGCACTAATTAAAATGTGTTTGCCGATCAAATCTTTTTTACCTTTGCTGTAGAGTAGGCATTTGATTGCTGTAGTAATTTCGATCGCCTCTGCCATTCTCCCTTTGCCTTCTCGATCACAGGCTAATAAACCTTCATTACTATCGATAAAATGATAACGATCATTTTGTTGTATCTGTCGCCAATTATTTTGAACAGACTTTTGTTGCCACATATCAGTATTCATGGCAGGTGCGAGTAAAATAGGACAAGTAGAAGCTAAAACAGTATTGGTTAATAAATTGTCTGCGAAACCATAAACTAATTTAGCTAAAGTATTTGCTGTTAAAGGGGCGATTAAGAAAATATCAGCCCATTCTCCTAATTCAATATGTAAAGGTTTAGAGTGAATGGATTGCCAAAAATAGGCATCAGTATAAGCCATATCACGACTTAGAGTTGATACCGTTAGAGGGGTAATAAATTTTTGGGCTGAATCAGTTAAAATTACTCTAACATTCGCACCCCCTTGAAATAACTCAGAAATTACTTGACATACTTTATAAGCAGCGATTCCGCCAGTTATACCAATTAAAATATTACATCCTTTGATCATTGTTCAATTTATTTTGTGTCATAGGACGCTATGATTCATCATAGGCTTCAATATCAAGAAGATAAAAATAAGGTTCAATTAATTCCTCTCTTTGAAAGGCGATCGCCCGTAATAAATGCCAGTCTTGTAAAGCCTCAAAAGGATTATTATATTCATCTTTTTCTAGCCTTTGGGCAATAACTGCCACATCTTCGGCCGTCATAGCTTGAATTTCTTGATCTGTTACGGTTAAAGTAGTCATAATTATTTTCCTTTAATACTTATTTTGGGCTTGATTTTATTTTAACTGAAATTCTATCCATGTCTAACTGATAAATAATTTATCTTTACGATGAATATTTTAGCTACACATAGGTTATTTGCTAATGTTTATCTTACATTAAGAAGTCGTTAATTTTTTATATTTTTGTCTTAAAAAGTTTAAAGAAGGTTGTTCAATATAGATACTAATTAAACTGGCGATCGCCATAATAATAACGATAGTAATAAAAATGATCAGATAAGGATGAAGATGAAATTTATAAAGATTATTGATGATGATATACCCAATAATTTGATGAATTAAATAAAGAGGATAAGAAATAGTACCTAAAAAGATTAAGGGTTTGAAAACAATAAATTTCAAATAATTTTGTGTGGCTAAGTATAGAATTAAAGCTGTCCAAGCTACAAAAAAGGTGGTATCCCAAGATCTTTCCCAAGAGGAAAATGCCACTTTTTGTTCAAGAATAGATAAAATTAGTAAAATAAAAGTATAGGGAGTAAATCCCTTCTTTTTTACTTGATAAAGAATAATTCCAATAATAAATAAATGGGCATATTTAAGATTTAATAACATTCTTAAAGACTCTCTAAACCAACCTAAGATACCATCACTAAGGGTATTAATTCCAATCATAGCAATGGGTACATTTTCTAAGGGATGAATTGAATTAGTATTGATTCCGATTAAATTTTGTTCGTTTCCCATGGATAAAAAATTCCAATTTAATCCCCATCTAGCCGTATAAGTTTTTAAAGAAATGATAAAGGCTAAGGTTAACCAAGCGGTAACTATGATATTAATGTGTTTGAGTAATTTAAGTTTGAAGAGAATGAACATCATAATATAAAAACATAATTCTGCTCCTAAAGTCCAGTAGACTGGATCAACATTGGGGATATTAAAAAAACTTTGAAACATGGTTAAATTAATAATCGCATCAAAAAAACTAATATCAATATTTTGTTCAAATGTAGATTGATCAATAGTTATAACGATAAAAGTTAAGATAATGGCTACCCAATAGGCGGGGTATAAGCGAGAAAATCTTTTAAAAATAAAATCTTTTCCTTGTTTGGTATTATCCAATGTCAAGAGAATAACAAAACCACTAATTATAAAAAATAATTCTACTCCAAATCTTCCCCAAGAAAAATATAACTGCATTTCTGGTGTGTGATGTGAAAAACTATTATAGACGCTGGTATAGTGAAATAAAACTACTCCAAAAGCTGCTAATCCTCGAAAAACATCTAATTCCAAAAATCTTTCTCTAGGTTGTTGATTTGTTGTACTTGGTGAATCTTTATTCATTGCTTTTTTTCTTTTCTCTTTCTGTTTTATGCTATTAGAAATATATTACAAAAATTAATTGATCGTAAAAATTTTGTAAGACAGTAATTTTGATTTTGACTATAAATTTAATAATTTTTTTTTACTGAAAATGTCTTCGGAAAAACAGTTATCTCAATGGCTTAAATTAGCTAAATCAGAGGCGATCGCCAATAAGATCGATCCCACTGAAGTAGAATGGCTATTAAAAGAATTAACCGATCTAGATAGTTTATCTTTACGTCTTAATAATTTAGCATCTATTCCTATTCAATTTAAAATTCCTTTATCTGAAATACAACAGTTATGGCAATTAAGAATAACCCAAAAAATTCCCCTCCAGTATCTAATTGGTCAATGTCATTGGCGTAACTTTACTTTAACTGTGTCACCTAATGTTTTAATTCCTCGTCCTGAAACCGAATTAATGATTGATTTAGCCGACATAGCCGTTAAAAATAGCCCTAATCCTCATTTTAATGCTGGTCATTGGCTTGATTTAGGCACAGGAAGTGGGGCGATCGCCATAGGGTTAACTTCTCTATTTCCTGATGCTTTAATTCATGCCGTTGATTTAAGTGAACAAGCATTGGCGATCGCCAAATTAAATGCCCAAAATTTAAACCTCAGCCAAAAAATAAATTTTTATCAAGGATTTTGGTTTAATCCCCTAGCATTTTTGAAAAATCAAATCAGTGGTATTGTCTGTAATCCCCCTTATATTCCCACCACCTTAATCCAAGAATTACAACTAGAAGTGCAAAAACACGAACCACACTTAGCCTTAGATGGAGGTAATGATGGTTTAAGAGATATTCGTTTTGTGTGTCAAAAAGCCCCGAAATACTTGATTAAAGATGGCATATTATTATTAGAAATAATGAAAGATCAAGCTCTTTTAGTAGTTAAAATATTAGAAGAAGAAAAATCCTATCATGGTATCCAAACGTACCAGGATTATAACGGAATAGAGAGATTTATTTTAGCCTATAAACATTAACACTAAAAAAATAAGACTGATAAGAATTTCAGAAACTTTGCTTTCTACTAGATAAAAAAATTCTATACTTCACACGGCTTAAAAATGCGGACAATTGAAGTAAGAGAGAAGGAGTAAATATAAAAAAATTTAGTTTAAGAGTGGTGTAAATTTTAGTGATTTTTCTTGATTAGCTGAATATATCCATAAAAAAGTACCATCAAAATTAAATGTTTCTGCACTTTGAAGAATTTGTAAAAAATTTGTTTCTTGATTCATAACCGCAGGAGTACACATTTTACGGGTAGAAATTAAAGGATTAATCTTGATTTTATTGTCTTTTATTCCATAACTGCCTCGATAATTATTACATCCGCCGTTACCAAAAATTTTACCATCTTTTGTAAATTCTACTGTAGTTTGAACTCGATCAAGAACTCCATTTCCTGTGGCAAATTCTAACAACCATTTACTAATTAAAGGTGACGTTTCAGAAGCAGAATTATTAATTTTAGTCAAAATTATATCGATATTTGTGGGTTTATCATTTGTTATAACTAAATAACTTTTATCATTGATATAGGTTAATTGATTATTGACAAAAACTTTAACTTGTACGGCGTAAGTATATCTATTATCGATTTTATCAGGATTATAAGGAAGTTTAAATTCTAAGTAATTTTTTTGATCTTGAACTTTTATTTGTTGTTGAGAAATAAGTATAGCAGGGGCATCTTGTTGAGAAATATCAACTAATTTAATCTCAATAATACTATCTTTTGGTAAACCTATTTTTTCTTTTGTAAAAACTTTCCCAGTAACAAATAATTGAGTATCTTTATTATTTGCTAAATAGATTTGATTTTGAGAATTATTAAATTTCTGATTAACAGAGATTTTTTCTACTTTATTTTCTGCATTAACTCTGGGAGAAAATAAACATAAACAGATGAATAATAAATATAAAAATTTGAACTTATAACTTAACATTTTTTTCCTTTTTATTTATTATTTAACCTCAAACCTAACACCTAACACCTAAAACCTATCTTCATCAAAAAACTTTTTCAGCAACGCCGAGTTAGCTATTTAACAGAGCTAAATGTCTTGGCGATCGCACGAGCATAACCGGGTAAATCAGAATGAAGGACAGTAGAGGTAAATACAACTACGACATCTTTATTCGGAGAAACATATAATCCTTGCCCACGCACACCAGATTTGTAAAAATCTCCATCAGCAAACACCGCATCCCACTGGTAACTATTGGATACAGGAATATCACCACCAAAAGCCTTGGCCATTCTTTGACCAAACTCTCCTTTTAAGTAAATTTCTGGTCTTCCTTCTTTCTGAATTTTAGCTAAATAAGCATCAGACACCAATTTTTCACGAGCGGCTTTATTCCAACTGGGAGTATAAAGCATACCCCAACGGGCGAGATCTCGTAATCTTCCCATCGCCAACCCGTGAGCTAAAGCTAAACCTTCTGGAGTCATTCCCATTTGTAAGTCTCCTTCTACCGTCATTTTTGACCATACTTGCTCTTGAAATACGTCAGCCCAACGACGATTTTCTACAGACTCTACCAACATAGGAAGTATGAGAGTTATTAAAGATGAATAATCAAAAATTTCCCCCGGAGGATTGATTCTTTTTGCACTTTGGAAAACTTCCATCATGGTTTCTACTTTACCCTCAGCGTTGGGTTTTCCCGAACCTGCCAAATTCATACGGGTAATGGCTGAATTGGGATCTACACGGGTTTTATCATTTTCAGCGACATCCATACCTGTTGTCATATCTAAAATGTCAATGACTTTTGTGCCTTCCCAAGCAGTATTTTTTAATTGAGGAATATAAAACTCCACAGGCTTTTGTACATTAATTTTGCCTTGTTCTTCTAATACTGCTACCATGTGACTAGCGAGGGTTTTCGTGGTGGACATCCACACATGGTTATCAAATTCACGCATACCAGGATATTGTTCATAGACGATTTTTCCTTTATGAACTACTACGATACCCTGAGCACGAGATCTGGGATCAGCTAAATATTGATCGAGAGTCATTTCTCCGTAATCTCCAGTAAACTTAACTTGTCCTATTTTAGGATCAACAGCTTTTTCTAACATCACTACATTACCCATACGAGAAATAGTAGTAGTAGGTAAAAGTTCACCAAAGTTAAGAAAACCGAAAAGAGAGACATCTTCTGCTTTAAAACCTTCAATATTATTAAAACGTTTCAGCAAATCTGTTGCTTGAGCTGGAGTAAAACCATCTTTAGCGGTAGAAACGGGTAATATTGTTTTTTTATCTGTTACGGATTGAGCTAAAGCAAAAGTTTGAAGTAAAGGAAGTATCATAGATGCAGATACAATGGAAAGAATTAACTTGTTGATAGTATTTTTGGTATTCATAAACTGTTAAAAAAAATTAGATAAAAAATGTTTTAGAAAGTAAAGGTTGTTCTAAGAGTTGCGATGAAAGCATCACTATTGCGATTATCTTGGTTTGGTGCAGTTAACCAAATTACACCGGGGGTAATGGAGATGTTGTCATTAAGTTGATGACGATAAAAAGCCTCGATGTGTAAAGGTAAATCAACTCGGAAAGGTAAAGGATTTCCTCCCTCAAAATTCGTCAGGTAAGGTTCAGCACCCACCGCAAAACCCAGTAAATTCCCTTCTTTACCCACATCCTTCAACGCAAGAGTTGCTCCATAGGTAAGAATGTTACCGTCACCTCTGCCAATTAAACGGGCGTAAGTAGTGTTAAACCAGCCACTTAAAATTGTTTGGGGGGTAATATTCCAAGAAAATTGAAAAGAATAGGAATTAGCAACGACAGGTTTTTGATTGAGTCCAAAATCTTCTCCACTGAGAATATCCTGCCCTGCTAAAGAGTTTGCTTGGATAGTACCTGCGGCACTAATACCATTTTGATTAAAGCCAAAACGTCCGGGGGGTGCGTAGTCATTGGCGTAAACTCCCGCTATTTTAAAGTTATCAGTGATATTCCAAGTAAGTTGACCTAACGCCCCATAACCACCATTAAATAACCCATTACCCGCACTAGGATTGCCCACAGAACCACCATCAGCGAGATAACCTGCGGTAAGTAATAAAGAGTCAGTAATTTTATAGTTAAAGGCGACACCACTACCACCACTAACTAATAAATAAATAGGATCATGACGGGCAAAAACCCCGATCGCCCCTGTACCTTCATCTCCAGTATATAAACCATTAAGAACGGGAGAAACAAAGTAAAAAGGAGCTCTTCCTAAAGATAAATGAACGGTAAGAGGATCACCCACAGCAAAAGAATATCCCACTGCCAGTAAACTTAAGCGATTATCTGTAGCAGCACCTGTACTAGAGTTTAAAGTACCTTCTTGAGTAGAAAAGCCGTCAAAAGTTTGTCCTGTATTAGGATCAGTTAAGTAATTGGACAAAATTAATTGCACAAACAAGAGATAATGTAAGAGTATAGAG
>CAZWLZ010000066.1:0-13478 GCA_964634505.1 uncultured bacterium
CCCCTGTAGCTGGTGCAATAATAGGATATTTCACCAATGATTTAGCCATAAATATGCTTTTTCGTCCTTATACACCACTGTTTTTATTTAAAAGACAAATACCTTTTACACCCGGATTAATTCCTGCCAATCAAGAGAAATTAGCCCAAAGAGTTTCTGATACGATTATGGGCTCGTTATTAACTCCAGAAGAATTACAAAAATTAGCCCAAAGATTATTACAAACAGAAAGAGTACAAGGGGCAATTTTATGGTTATTAACCTTAGCATTACAACAAATAAAAGAAGCAAAACAAGAAAAAACTGCTCAAATTGTAGGGGATATTCTCAAAGATTTATTTGGAGAATCTTTACCTCGTTTATTGAAAGTATTAACCAGAAAAGAGGATTTTTTACAAAGTCAAATTGACCAAATTTTTGAGAGAATTTTATTAGATTTTCAACTCAATGATATTCAAGCAAAACAACTGTCTGATTGGTTATTAGAAGTTATTTTACCTCCTAATTTTATTCGTCAAGCAATTATTAATTTTCTTACCGATCGCAATATTCAAGTTATCGATGAAGGTTTTAGAGAAAAAACCACTGGCACTTATTGGGTGGTAGCCAATTTATTTGGTGTCAGAAATGCTTTAATTCGTTTGCGTACTTTTTGTTTAGATGAACAAGAAATGGCAAATATTCGCATCAAAGAATTGTTATTATCTTTAGAAGTTCGTAATCGTTTAAGGGAATTTTTACAAAGTCTTTCTTTACAAAATTTACCTGTTAGCACGGTTAGACAGTTACGAAAAACTACCAGTAGAGCTATTCGTGGTTATTTACAAGATAGTGGTGTTAGTTTTTTAAAAGAAATTGGTTTTTCTCTTGATTGGTATAAAATTTCTATTTTGATTATTAATCGTCTTCAATCTTCTACTGTGGTTAATACTTCTTTAGGGCTTATTAGTGGGGAATTAGCTTTAATTTTAGAGCGTTATTTAGAACAAGATTTAGAAAAAATTGTGACAGAAATTATTCCCATTTTGGCCATCGATAAAGTCATTATTGAACGAGTTAAAGCTACCTCTCCTGCGGAATTAGAAAATGCAGCTCAAGCTATTGTTAAAAATGAATTACGGGCGATCGTTAACTTAGGCGGTATTTTAGGTTTTATCATCGGAATCTTACAATCAGTTATTTTATTTTTCAATTAATTTAGAAATGAAACTCCCCCTAATTTGTTGGGGTGTTAGAATGTTAGGGTGATAGGGTGATAGGGTGTTTGAGGCAAAACTAATAAAAATATCTCATTAAGTAAAGGATATGGTAAAGTTTTGTAATGATAAATTGCAAATCAATAAAAATCCAAAATAACCATAACTATGTCATTATTTTATCCATTGTTAGCTACGAGCGAAGTTGAAACAAACTCCGCACCATTTATTTTGGCTGGAGTTTTATTAACCTTACTAGCCATTTATTTTGCCAGTAAAATAGGGGGCGAAATTTGCGCTCGAATTAATTTACCATCAGTATTAGGAGAGTTGGTAGGTGGAGTAATCATTGGAATTTCTGTTTTTAAACTAGTCGTTTTTTCTGAAGGCGGTTTTGACGCAAGTGAATCTGTAATTATGCAATTATTGCAAAATACTTCAAATATGCCACCAGAATCGATCAAACCAGTGTTTGAGGGGATGAGTGAAGTTATCTCTGTTTTGTCTGAATTAGGGGTAATTATTTTATTATTTGAAATAGGCTTAGAATCAGATTTAAAAGAATTAATTAGAGTAGGGCCTTCGGCTTCTATTGTGGCGATCGTAGGAGTCGCTGCACCTTTTATAATGGGAATTTTAGGACTGTTTTATTTGTTTCATATTCCCCTTGTACCTGCTATTTTTGCTGGAGCGGCTTTAACAGCAACCAGTATTGGCATTACGGCTAAAGTATTAGCAGAATTAAATAAATTATCTTCATCAGAAGGACAAATTATTATTGGTGCAGCAGTTTTAGACGATATTCTCGGCATTATCATCTTAGCAGTAGTAGCTAGTTTAGCAAAAACTGGCGAAGTTCAAATTAGTCAAGTTGTCTATTTAATTCTTAGTGCTTCGGTTTTTTTAATTGGTACGATTTTATTAGGAAGATTCATTATGCCTTATTTTGTTCTTTTGGTTGACGAAATGAAAACCAGAGGGCAACTACTAATTGTTTCTATTTGTTTTGCTTTAGTATTGGCTTATATTGCCAGTGTAATTCAATTAGAGGCTATTTTAGGGGCTTTTGCGGCCGGTTTAGTATTAGCAGAAACAGAAAAAAGAAAGGAATTAGAAGAACAAATTATTCCGATCGCCGATGTATTAGTACCAATTTTCTTTGTTTGTGTGGGAGCAAAAACTGATTTAAGTGTTTTAAATCCAGCTATTCCAGCGAATAGAGAAGGTTTAATTATTGCTTCTTTTTTAATCGTAGTTGCCATTATAGGTAAAGTGGTTTCTGGTTTTGCCTTGTTTAATCAACCAAATCTTAATAAAATGGCCATCGGTGTAGGCATGATACCACGAGGAGAAGTGGGCTTAGTTTTTGCTGGTGTGGGTGCAGCTAGTGGCGTTTTATCAGAATCTCTTGATGCAGCAATTATCGTGATGGTTATTGCTACTACTTTTGTGGCACCTCCTTTATTGAGATTAGTTTTTGATAAAGAAGCAACCTCAAAAACAGATTTAGTGATAGAAAAAAATGCGGAATAAGAGAAAAAAGTTATACTTTGAAAAGTTAAAAATATTTTAACCTTCAGAATAATTCCGTTAAAGCATTTTTAGGGAAACTAAAATCAATATAAATACGTCTTTAAAAAAGAATATATCTATTACACTAAAGTTTTAATTAAAATAAATCAATTATTAAGATCATTAAGGAGTGAAAATGATGAGATTTCACTGGCTAATTTTAACCTGTTTTAGCTTTTTTTTATTTTGTAATCCCGCCCACGCTGGTAAACTTCTTTTGTGGCGTTTTGAATCGTCACAAAATAGATTAATATTTCGCACAGACAAAGGGGTACAACCTACTGCCCAATTACTTAGTAATCCCACTAGGTTAGTAATCGATTTGCCGGGTACTGTTTTAGGGCGCCCTACGGTTAATGAAAATTACCAAGGAGTTGTTACTAATGTACGCATTGGTCAATTTGACCCTTCTACCACTCGTTTAGTAGTGGAATTAGCCCCGGGTTATGTTGTTGATCCTCAAGGGATTAAAATAAGAGGTATTTCGCCTAATCAATGGACTGTGGACTTACCAAAGCCTGAAAGAAATGGTAATTTTAATAATTCTCCTAATTCTAATCAAAATCCTTCTCCTTACGATCAATCACAAAATTCTACTTCTATTAATGTAAATAATACTCGTAATAATACTTCCGTTAGAAATCCAAATCCAAATCCAAATTCTAATTCTAATTCTAATCAAAATGGTTTAAGAGTTACTAACAGTGGATTATTAATTGATCTTAATGGTAGTATGCAAAATAGAATTGAAATAACTCGTAGTCGTGATCAAAGAAAGATGGAGTTTAAACTTCATGGCATTAATTTTCCTAATAATTTGCCCAAAGGTTGGAATGTAAATCAATATGGTATCAGTAATATTGGGGTTTATGCTGAAAATAATTTAACGGTTTTAACTTTTAATGTTGATCCCAAAAGTCCAGACTGGCAAGGATCATTTATTCGTTCTGGCGGTTTAGTATTATGGCCTCAAGGGGGAATGAATGTTTTAGAACAAAAAGGTTTAATTGTTAATAATTCTAATAATCAACAATCAAATAAACCTAATTCTACAAATAATAATCGATCTAATCCCACTAATCAAAAAACAGTAATTGAGGCGATCGAAATCAATAATACTCAACTTTTAGTTAGGGGTAATCAATTTTTACAAGCCAGGGGCAATTGGAATAGGAATAATGGTGTTTATGAATTAAGGATAAATAATGCTACTTTGTCGCCTCAATTTAAAAGTCCTCAGTTGAGAAGTAATAGTCCAATTTCTCGTTTGCGTATTTGGCAACCAGACAGTAATACGGTTGTTATTTTAGCTCAACCTGCTGTAGGAGTGCGTTTTTCTCAGATTAATCAACCGGGGGATAAAATTGTATTTTTACCTTTAACTCGTTATAGTAATTCTGTCACTCAAACTCCTATCCGTTCTAATTTTCCCGAACAAAATGACCCTTATAATGATACAAATAGTAATCCTTCAGATTACAATAATCTTCCGCCCTTATCTAATCCTTCAAGACCATTAAATCGTTCTGTTAAGTCAAAAACGTTGGTAATTATTGATCCTGGTCATGGTGGTAAAGATCCGGGGGCTATCGGAATAGGAGGCATTCAGGAAAAACAAATTGTCATGTCTATTTCTAAGCAAGTGGCTCAAATTTTAGAACAGCAAGGGATACAAGTTCGTTTAACTCGTAATAGTGATTATTTTATTAGTTTAGAAGGACGTACACAGATGGCAAATCGTGCGGATGCGGATGTTTTTGTTAGTATTCATGCCAATTCTGCGGGAATTAGTAAACCTCATGTTAGTGGTTTAGAAACTTATTATTTTCAAAGTGGTCGTAGTTTAGCGGCAATTATTCATCGTAATATTTTAAATCGTGTTGATGTTAACGATCGCAAAGTAAGACAGGCGAGATTTTATGTACTAAGAAAATCGGATATGCCTTCGGTATTGGTAGAAACTGGTTTTGTGACTGGTAGCGAGGATGCAGCTAAATTGAGTAATCCTAGTTACCAACGCAAAATGGCGGAGGGAATTGCTTACGGTATTATTGAATATCTTCAAAGAAGATAGTGGAGAATTAAATTAATACTATAGATAAAATTGATTGAAAAAATTGGGCTTTTCTGCTTTTTTTTAGAATCTATTTACTTTTATAAGTATTTTTGCTTAAATTACTTTAATTATATTTGTAATAAAAAGATCACATGACAAATCCTCAAAGCTATAATATTGGTGTTTTTGACAGCGGAGTAGGTGGTTTAACCGTTTTACGTCAACTTCGTCATCAATTACCCCAAGAATCGATGATTTATTTTGGAGATACGGCTAGATTACCTTATGGCGATCGTACTCAAGAGGAAATTATCCAATTTGTCAGAGACATTCTCATTTGGATGGAAACAACACAACAAGTAAAAATGGTAATTATGGCTTGTAATACCAGTTCAGCTTTGGCTTTAGATATTGTTCGTTCCGAATTTAATTTTCCTATTTTAGGTTTAATTTTACCAGGAGCGAGGGCGGCGGTAAAAAAAGGTAAACGCATTGGCGTTATTTCCACTCAGGCTACTGCTTTAAGTAATGCTTATGGTCTGGCGATCGCCGAAATTAATCCGAAGGTAAAAGTATGGCAAGTGGGATGCCCTAAATTTGTACCGTTAATTGAAAAAAATTGTATTGATTCTGATTATACAAAAGAAGTGGCCAGAGAATATTTACAACCTTTGATCGATCAAAAAATTGATACTTTAATTTATGGTTGCACTCATTACCCTCATTTAGAACCTATTTTAAAAACAATACTACCAAAATCGGTAAATTGTATCGATCCTGCTAAGTCAGTGGTAATCTCGGCAGAACAGGAGTTAGAGGCTTTGGGTTTAAAAAATAATAGTCGTATTACTTCACCTACTCGTTTTTATGTCAGTGGTTTACCTCAAGAATTTCAAAAGGCTTCGCAATATTGGTTAGGTTTTACCCCTTTAGTTGAAAAAGTTGATTTCTCTTCTTTAGCAGTAATGGAAAGTTGAATTTTAGCGTTAAAATCAAATTACTAGAGATGTTAGTACTCAACCTTAATAAGGGGTTGAAACCCCTTATTAAGGATTAAAGTGTCTTAACTAACCCTTTTTTGTTGCTATAATGTTATTTCTCAAAAAAAATTTTGTAAAAATATCTATTTATGAGATAATACAAATCTATGCTTATTTTTGACCGTTACCCTATGAATGCAAGTGTAAATTGGATTAATCGTGCTGATCGTTTAAGTAGTTTGCCTACCTACGTTTTTGCTCGTTTAGATGAATTGAAAGCCAAAGCAAGAGCTGAAGGAGCTGAGTTGATTGATTTAGGTATGGGTAACCCCGATGGTGCTACTCCGCAACCCATTATTGATCAGGCGATCTCCTCTTTTTCTAATACCCAATATCATGGTTATCCCCCTTTTGAAGGTACGGCAGATTTTAGAGAAGCCATCACTACTTGGTATTACAGACGCTACAACGTAGAATTAGACTCACAAAATGAAGTTTTACCCTTATTGGGATCAAAAGAAGGTTTAGGTCATTTAGCCCTGGCTTATATCAATACGGGAGATGTGGTCATTGTTCCAAGTCCAGCCTATCCTGCCCATTTTCGAGGGCCAGCCATTGCCGGTGCGGATATTTATGATTTACATTTGAACGCAGAAAATAATTGGTTAATTGATTTAAACAGTATTCCGGAAAAGGTTGCCAAAGAAGCCAAAATGATGTACTTCAATTATCCCAATAATCCTACCACCGCTACTGCACCAAGAGCTTTTTTTGAAGAAATTGTAAAATGGGCGAAGCATTATGAAATAATGTTAGTTCACGATTTGGCTTATGCAGAAATTGCTTTTGATGGTTATAAACCCACTAGCTTATTGGAAATAAAAGGGGCAAAAGATTTTTGTGTAGAATTTCATACTCTTTCTAAAACCTATAATATGGCTGGTTGGCGTGTGGGTTTTGTGGTGGGTAATAACACTATTATTCAAGGTTTACGCACTTTAAAAACTAATTTGGATTATGGCATTTTTTCTGTTATTCAAGCGGCTGCCAAAACTGCTTTAGAACTTCCTGATACCTACATTGTTGATGTGTGCAATCGCTATAAAATCAGAGGAGATTTTTTTATTAAAGGGTTAAATAAATTGGGCTGGGATATTAAAGCTCCTCAAGCTACCATGTATTTATGGATACCAACCCCTAGGGGTAAAAAATCTACGGATTTTGCTCTTGATGTTTTAGAAAAAACAGGCGTTGTTGTTACCCCCGGAGATGCTTTTGGGAAAGCAGGTGAAGGTTATTTACGTATTAGTCTTATTGCTGATGACGATCGCCTACAAGAAGTGTTAAACAAATGGGAAAAAGCTGGAATTAAATATTAGACTTCTGGCAAAAATATTTTAGATTATGATAGAGAGATTTTTTTGCTTTTTTAATTTGTTATTTATTAAATAATTGTTCTAATTTTTTCTAAACAGAATTATCATTTCTTTTATCAACTACCATAACTTCCACTAAATCCATATCTAGTTGATGTTGAAAGGCGATCGCCAAAATAAGCTAACATGGGTATAAAATTAATCTTAAATGAATAGGTAAGTCTATGATGGATACAGTCGTTAAAACAGACTTAATGAATCTTTATGAAATTGATGATCATCTTTGGTTAGAAGAAACAATAAAATTATTACAGCACAAACGCTTTAATGAATTAGATTTAGAAAATTTAATTGAGGAGTTACAAAGTTTGGCACGTCGTGATCAATCGAAAGTAGCAAGTTTAACAGAACAAATTATTAGACATCTTTTATTACTACAATATTGGACAATAGAATTAGAACATAATTCTAATCATTGGAAAACAGAAATAATTGGTTTTCGTTCTCAAATTAAAAGGGATTTAACTACTAATTTAAGTAATTATTTAACCGAAAATTTAGAATCAATTTATCAAGATGCCTTAAGATTTGTCCAGCAAAAAACTGAATATATGGAGGTTTTTCCCGATACTTGTCCTTATACTTTAGAACAAATTTTAGACCAAAATTATTTAATTTAGTCTTAGTTATCAACAGCCGATGGCGATCGCCAAAATAAACTTAAATTAAAGTTTTTTAAGCCATGTTTCTAAAGCTAAATTAATAAAATCATCTAAAGAATTGGATTTTGATATTTTTCAAAAGATAAAACTAATGGCGATCGCCAACATGAAGTAAATTAGTTAGTTTTAATACTTCTTTTTGATCAACTATGAGACAAATAATTTTTTATCGTACATCTTCGGAAAATTGTCCTGTGGAGGATTTTTTAGACTCTCTTTCTGCAAAACAAGCTCAAAAAGTGATTTGGGTATTAAAATTAGTTACGGATTTAGATTCAATACCTATTAAGTATTTTAAAAAGTTAGTAAATACTGATGATATTTGGGAAATTAGAATACAAATTAGATAATAATATTTTTCGTTTGTTGGGCTTTTTACAAGGCAATAATTTAATTATTCTTACTAATGGTTTTATCAAGAAAACCCAAAAAACTCCCTTACAAGAAATTAAACTAGCACAAAGCAGAAAAAAAGACTATCTAAAAAGGAGTAATATTAATGAATGATTTAGATCAATATATTAATAAAAGAATAACAAATGATCCTGAGTTTGCAGAAGGATTTAATTATGGATATACAAAATTTAAACTGGGTTATATCTTAGCTAAAACTAGGGAAGAATTAGGAATTTCACAGGAAGAATTAGCTCAAAAATTAAATTTAAGTCAGTTAATTATTAACCAAATAGAAAATGACTTACAAGATATTAATATGTCTATTTTAGAAAAATATGCTCAAACTTTAGGTAAAGAATTAGTTGTTCAACTTAAATAAGGCGATCTCTAAGATGAGATAATGTAGCAAAAATAGTGATTCTTGATGATTATTCGTAATAACAGGATAAAAAATCTTGTCTGGAAATATTAGCCTGAGTGCAAATACTTCTAAGAGTTGATGCTTTAATTTTATTATGGTTTGGTAATGTTAACGGCGTTTTTGTACCATCCTTATTTTCTCTAATCATAGCAATATGTTCTCTTTCTCTGACAATCTTAAAACCTAACTTTTCTAAAGTTTTGATTACCTTACTTTTTGGGGCATCAACAGGAAACTTCTCCATTTAAAAAGTTGCCTCCACGATTGAAGCCTCTAAAATAGGTGATTCTGTCTCTAAAACTGATATTCCAAAAGTTTCAATATGAAAATTTAAGGCTGATTTAGCATCATTGAGGGCTTCTTCACCGGTTTCCCCTTCCCCAATTACAACCCCTAGAATACCTAAAGGATAAGCAATATAGCCATCATCGTGTTTTTCGACTATAAATTTAATTTTTTTCATAAAACATTATCACCTATTTTCATAAATTTAGTATAGCAAATAAGTTAATTCGATAATATGAGTAAATGTGATGGTTTAATTTAGTTTGGCGATCGCCAAACTAAATTTAAATTAAAGTTTTTTAAGCCACGTTTCTAAGGCTAAATTAATAAAATCATCTAAAGAATTGGAAATGTTATCAATTTTAATTAATTTTTGATATTTCTCAAAAGATAAAGCTAAAGGCGATTTATAATGGCAGTTCATAATAGAAGCATTTGATCTGATAACTCTTTCACGATAATTTGAATCTTGAAGATAACGCTCTTTATAGCTTCCATTTTTAAACATTTTAACTAAAGGTAAAACAGAGTTTGATATTCCTTCTTCATAACTAATCATCCTAGGATTACCTTTAGGCACATGACCAACATCAGTCACTATTTGCCAATCTGTCCAAATACGCATTCTAGCTGTAATGATCTTAGCATCAAGGTATGTTGACATTTTGTGAGGCAACCAACAAAATAAGCCTATTTTTTTACGCAAACCATCATAACGAAATTCTACACAAATTTTACTTATTGTTGAACCAAAAAAGATAGATTTATTTTTAGTAAACTCCTTCATCTTAGGGTGAAAAGTTAAAATTAATTCTCTTAAAGATAAAATAGTTTGTCTTTCCAATTGAGAGGAATCTTTTAATAAGTTTAATACAATTCTTGGAGGCTGCGATACTTCAACGTTATCAGATTCATTTTGAATAATAATTTCACTTTTTGCAAGAAGGGTATTTTGATCAAGATTGTTTAAAATAAAATAATATTTATTTGATTCTTCTGACAAAATAAATTCATAAAAAATAATTGGTAGCGTACTATGTTTTTGATCTGTAAAATTATCTCGATGAAATTTAGGAGTAATAGCTATTAATTTAATTGGTTGATTATAGTCTATGGATTCTGGAAACGGTTTGTTTTCTAATAATGCTGAATAATATCGAGTTAATTGACTTACTATATATCGATCTTCTTCATTTTTCAATTCAATAATAAATAGCTGTTTCTTTTTATTAATTGCTAAAATATCGCAAATTTGATTATCAATATAAAGTTGCCTTTTCAAGGGAAACAAATTAAGTAAATTAGTTAAATTTAACCATAAATAATCTTCTAATTGTGCTTCTGAGGAAAACTTGAAATTTTCACCTAATTTTTTAAGTTTCATTTTGGGCAATTGTAATTGATTGATTACAGGCAGAATGCCTGTTTCACAAGTAATATACTCACCCCTTACTAACAGGTTTAGGGGTTTTACAAAATTTTTTACACTAAAAAAGATTGATCAATATCTAATGGTACATCTTGTAATCTTCCTTGTCCAATGGCTTGTATTGCAGATTTTAAGTCAACTTGCCCTGTATAAATAGCTTTCCCCACAATCACACCAGTTACGCCTAAAGATTCAAGAGATAAAAGACTTAACAAATCACTTATCGAACTAATACCACCAGATGCAATTACTGGAATATTTGTGGAGATCGCCAATTCTCTTAGTGCCTCTTTATTTGCCCCTTGTAAAGTACCATCTCTATAAATATCAGTGTAAATTATCGCCGCTGCCAACGGTGATATTTTTTGTGCTAAATCAACAGCATTAACTTCTGAAGTCTCTAACCATCCTTTGGTAGCAACTTTACCATTTCTGGCATCGATTCCTACCGCTATTTTTTGGGGAAATTCCTCACATAAAGCCGTTACTAAATCTGGGTTTTCTACCGCTATCGTACCCACGATCGCCCTTTCTACTCCTAAATCAAACAATTTTATAATAGCCTCCCTATCTCTTAAACCGCCTCCTACCTGCACTGGAATAGAAACTGATTTGGCGATCGCCTCAATTATTTCTAAATTAATGGATTCCCCTTCTTTTGCCCCATCCAAATCAACCAAATGTAATCTCATAGCTCCTTGCTGTTCCCAATTTCTAGCTACTTCAACAGGATTTTCGTTAAAAACTTCAGATTTTTGATAATCACCTTGATAAAGACGCACACAACGTCCTTGTAGTAAATCAATTGCTGGTATTACTTCCATTATTTTTCTTGTTACTTTGATCTGAAATTCTAATTATACACAAACTTGAGATTAACTTTTGCAATTTGACAAAAAATCACCCATCTTGGGAAGTTGGGTGTTAGGGGTTGGGGTATTAGGGTATTAGGGTATTAGGGGAAGTTTTAGGTTAAATATTTTGACTCTTATTTTTACTATTACCTATTACCCATTACCCATTACCTATCGGTTATATAGTTTTATCTAGTTAAATTATTACTAGCATAAGCATCCATACCATAGGCGGGGATTCTTTCAGCGTAATTAATTTCTTTTCCCGTTACGGATTGAGCAATTTTTTCAAAAGAATCGTTATTCCAATTACGTTCATGGATGGGTTTGCTTTGTTCGCCTAAAAAGTAAGCCTGAGTGCCTATTAAAGCTACTGCTACCCAACCGATAATAAATAATGCTGTTAATAAAATAATCATATTTTTATAATTCCTTGTTTTTTTGTATAAATTTATATTAACCTATGTAACAATTTATTGCAATTACTTGACATAAATTAAAGGTAGTGCTAACCGTACAATCGATTGACAGTTGTCCGTAGAAAGTTGACAATAAATGATTAGTAATTAATGAGTAAAGATAAAAATGAGTGAACAATTTGACTATGATTTAGTAATTATTGGTGCGGGTGTAGGTGGGCATGGTGCAGCTTTACACGCTGTTAAGTGTGGTTTAAAGACGGCTATTATTGAGGCGGGAGACATGGGAGGCACTTGTGTTAATCGTGGTTGTATTCCTTCTAAAGCTTTATTAGCGGCCTCTGGTAAAGTTAGAGAGTTTGCTAATACCGAACATTTAAAAGAAATGGGTGTTAATGTTAGTGGTGTTACTTTTGATCGGGTGGCGATCGCCAATCATGCTAATAATTTGGTGAGTAAAATTCAAAAGGATTTGACGGGCAGTTTGACTAGATTAAAGGTAGAAATTTTAAAAGGTTGGGGAAAAATTGTTGCACCTCAAATTGTTAGTATTACTAATTCGGAAGGCGAAGTAACCATTACAGCAAAAGAGATTATGTTATGCCCTGGTTCTGTTCCTTTTGTCCCCAGAGGTGTAGAATTAGATGGTAAAACTGTTTATACTAGCGATCAAGCTGTTAAATTAGAATCCGTGCCTCAATGGGTGGCTATTATCGGCAGTGGTTATATTGGTTTAGAGTTTGCTGATGTCTATTCTGCTTTAGGTAGTGAAATTACGATGATTGAAGCCTTAGATAAATTAATGCCCACTTTTGATCCTGATATTGCTACTATTGCTGAGAGAGTTTTAATTAAACCTCGTGATATTGAAACTTATACAGGGGTTTTCGCTACTAAAGTTATACCCGGTACACCTGTACAGATTGAGTTAACTGACGCTAAAACAAAAGAAATAATTGATACTTTAGAAGTTGATGCTTGTTTAATTGCTACTGGGCGTATTCCCGCTACTCAAAATTTAGGCTTGGAAAATGTGGGCGTTGAACTTGATGCCAGAGGTTTTATCCCTGTCAATGATAAAATGGAAGTTTTGAATAATGGTGAAGTTGTGCCTCATTTATGGGCAGTAGGGGATGCTAATGGCAAAATGATGTTAGCCCATGCGGCCTCTGGGCAAGGGGTGATAGCGGTTGAGAATATGTGCGGACGAGAAAAATTGATCGATTATCGTAGTATTCCAGCTGCTGCTTTTACTCATCCCGAAATTAGTTACGTGGGTTTAAATGAGCCTCAAGCTAAGGAGTTGGCTGAAAATGAAGGTTTTGAGGTAGCCACAGTTAAAAGCTATTTTAAGGGTAATTCTAAAGCCTTAGCAGAAACAGAAACCGAAGGTTTAGCTAAAATAATTTATCGTAAAGATACGGGAGAATTATTAGGAGTACATATTATTGGGATTCATGCTTCCGATTTGATTCAAGAAGCTGCTTTGGCGATCGCCAATCGGGAATCTGTCCATAAATTAGCCTTCAATATTCACACTCACCCAACTTTATCGGAAGTTTTAGATGAGGCTTATAAACGGGCAAGTTAGATAGGGTGTTAGGGTGTTAGGCTGTTGGGGTTTAATAGGTAAGGGAAATGCGTAAAAAATAAAATACCAGTTATAACTCAATTCCCCCCTTAAAAAGGTAGGGCTGTTTCATTCTTAAGTAAGACGAATGGGGAGAGAGGGAAATGGGAAATTAGGGGGAAAATGAAGTAATAGGGGAAAA
>CAZWLZ010000067.1:0-12935 GCA_964634505.1 uncultured bacterium
GTGGGAAAATATCGTCGGTTTTGAAACAATGATTCGTAAATATACCAGAGAGACTGATAGTGCTATTATTCAATCCGTTGGAGATCGGGCTGTTTGGTTATTTAATGATAAAACTCAAGGTTATCAAACTGCTTTATGGTTATATCAAACTGTTGATAGTGCTGACTATGCTTTAGGTGGTGCAGCGATCGCCAATATGGTGGGGGGAAAAATTCCTTTATTAGGTTTATTAAATAAACTTACGCCTAATTCAGAAAAAGCTCAGACTATCGATTTTTCTCTCAAATTAATTACAGAATTACTTGCTTTTTGTCAAATCAATGGTTTACCTGGTGATAGTATTGGGGACTTTTTAATGGCTTTAAAAGAATACAGTGGCGATTCTTTAATGCGTATGGCCGCTTTAATTTGTATCGATGGCTTATTACCTTTAGGCCCTAATTTTTTAGGTAAAACTCAAACTGAATTAGGTAATCTTTCTCCTAAAGAATTGTCTCAAAATAAAACTTTTTCTCAAATTGAAAAGGTAATTCCAGGGGATAACTCTGAAGGAAAATTGAATTTTATTGGTCAAAGTTTTGATAGTATCAAAGGTTGGATGGGTGATTTTGTTGGCGATCGCCAATTAACACCTCAATCAATACTAGGAAATTTACGCAATTTTGTTCAGATTTCTGATGATAAATTAGATTATGTGGCTGCCTTTTTAGATATGAGTACTAATTATTTTGAACATACTGGCACTCAAACTTTAGCAAGACGTTTAATTGAAAGAGCTTACGGCGAAATTTAATAGCTATTTAAAATGCTAAACAAGAGGTAATCTGTGATCAATCTAAATCCCATTATCCAATTTTTCTAAGACTTTATAACAATGGGCTTAAGCCCATTGTCTCTATTAATTGGATTTAGGCAAGCCTATTATCTCTATTGATTGGTTACTAAGAAAAGCTTACAACCTGTTTTAAACAATTATCTATTTTTGTTGTTATCTTTTTAATTTGCTATAGTTGACTTAATTGGTCTTATTTATTTTTACCGTATGAAAACAAAATTATTTTATATTTTATATTTTACTCTAACTTTAAGTTCGTATGCCTTATGTAATAAGGTTATCGCAGAAACAACGCAATTAAAATCCTCCCTAGAAGATCAAAATACTCAAAATACCACACCAGAAACTTCCCCCTATTTACGTCCTTTGTTAGATACTCCTCCTGTCAAGCCAACAGCGGTAACTCCTTTACCAAAAATGCCAGAATATATCTTAGCTGGAGGCGATGTAATTAGTATTACTGTTTTTAACGAAGGAGGGCAAGGAGGGAATTTTCCCATCTTCACCGATGGCACCATTAGTATTCCTTTAATCGGTAATTTTAAAATAGCTGGAATGACTATCAAAGAGGTTAACACTTTATTTCAAAAAGAATATGCCCGTTATTTAAAACGCCCCATTGTTACCGTTACTATCGTTTCTCAACGTCCTCTGCAATTGGCGATCGCCGGTGAAATAAATGCACCTGGTACTTATACCTTAGCAAATGATCCCAAAAATTTACCCAAAATCACAACCTTATTAAAAGAAGCTGGTGGATTAACCGTATCCGCTGATATTGGACAAGTTACCCTCAAACGACAAGAAAGAGGAGGAGAAAAAGTATATGTCTTAGACTTTTGGAATTTATTAAAAGAAGGTGATTTAAGTCAAAATATTACTCTGCAAGATGGAGATATAATTTTAATTAACAAAAAAGAAAATACCAACTTTTCGGAAAATCGTCTTTTAAATGATGCAACTTTTGGTGTTCAATATAAAAAAGCCCCTAATGTAACCATGGTAGGGGAAGTAAATCGACCAGGGGCGTATTTAGTTCCCATAGAATCTACTCCCAGAATAACAGTAGCTATTAAACAAGCAGGAGGAATTAACGAATTAGCGGATATTCGTAATATACAAGTACGACGCACTACCAGAGATGGAGAAGAAAAAACGATTAACGTGGACTTATGGGATATGTTACAAACAGGCAACATAGAACAAGATATTATCTTACAACAAGATGATCGAATAATTATTCCCACAGCCAAAGAAATCGACCCTACCGAAGCCCAACAATTAGCCTCAGCTAACTTCTCCCCTGATGAGATTCTAGTTAACATCATTGGGCCAGTAAGAGGGGGGGGAGGTAAAAAATTACCACCAAATACTTCCTTAAATCAAGCTCTTTTTTCCGCAGGAGGTTTTGACGAAAGACGAGCAAATCAAGAAGTAGTAGAATTAGTAAGACTTAACCAAAATGGTACTGTTACTAAACGCTCTATAAGAATAGATTTAACTGCGAATGTTAATGAAGCAAATAATCCTTTATTAAAAGATAAAGATGTAATTTTAGTTAGCAGAAATGGTTTAACAGCCTTTACTGACACAATAGACACCATTACATCTCCTTTAGGGCGGACTTTTTCTTTTCTTAACTTTTATAATAGTTTTGGCAATTTATTTGACAGTTTTGGTAACTAATAATTGACAAAATTACAGAGATGATTTTTCCTATGATCATCTGATTTTAAATTAACTAATTTTAACATTAATAGCTAAGATAAAAGTTGATAATTCTTTATAATTACACTTACAAAAAATCATATTCAAAAAAGTTAGAAAAAATTACGAGGAGTAATAAGAAATGAAAAACGATCGCCAAAATCTACCACAAAATAACCCTATCACTAAGCCCATAATTCAAGAGAATATTTCTAATTCCGATAACTCTTCCAACTATGACATCAATTTGAGCAAAGGTAATATCCCCAAACTAAAAAGCCCTATTGACTTCAAAAACTCTTTGGCCATGATCAAACGTCGTTTAGGAATTATCGCTCTAGTAACAGCAGGAATAACTACAGGAGTCGCATTTTGGACTTATAGTCAAAAACCTATTTACGAAGGAAAATTTAATTTATTAGTAGAAAATAGTAAAAGTAATCAATATAACTCCATCCAAAAATTAGAAGGTAATTGGGAAATACCAACTATGGATTATGAAACTCAAAAAGAGATTTTAAGTAGTCCAAATGTTTTAATGCCCATCATGTCAGCCTTAACTAAAAAATATCCAACCATGGAATTAGAAGATTTAGAAAAAATCAAAATTGAGCAAATTAATGGAAGTCAAGTTTTAAAAGTAACTTATCAAGATAATGACCCTGAAAAAATTAAATTTGTTTTAGATCAAGTCTCTGAAGTATATCTTAATTTTAGTTCCCAACAACGCAAAGGTTATATCCAAAATGGGTTGAAATTTATTGACGGACAACTACCCCCTTTAATACAAAAAAAAGATTCCCTACAAACTCAATTACAAAAATTTCGTCAACAAAATAATATTATCAATCCCGAAAATTATGCTAACGAATTAAGTAAACAATCTATTGAAATCGAAAAAATTTATTTACAATCTCAAGTAGATTTAAAACAAGCTACTTCTATTTATAATACCTTAGAAAAACAATTAAACTTAAATCCTGATCAGGCGATCGCCATTAGCTACTTAACCGAATCACCCCGCTATCAAAATCTCTTAAAACAATTACAAGATGTAGAAGTCGAATTAGCCTTACAATCAGCAATTTATACCGATAAAAGTCCTCAAATTTTAAGTCTAAAAGAGAAAAAAGAGAATGTTTCAAAATTACTAGCAAAAGAAACAAAAACTTTACTAAAAGATAAATTAGGCAAAGTAACCACCGAAGAAGATTCGATCTCATTAGCTGCTCCTAGTCAAATTAGAACAAAATTAACAGAAGAATTTATTTTCAAGGCCAATGAAATAAAAATGCTCGAAATGAGACAAAATAGTTTAAATCAAGTATTAAACGATCTAGACAAAAGATTAAGACAAATGCCTGGATTAGCCAGAAAATATAATGATTTACAAACAGAAATCAACTTAAGTACCACAAGTATTAATCGCTTTAGAGAAGCCAAAGAAAAATTACAATTAGAAGAAGTTCAAAAACCCGTAAATTGGCAAATAATAGCCCCCCCAAAAACTCCTAAAACCCCCATTTATCCCCTACCCCTCTATAACCTAATTTTAGGTTTAATAAGTGGATTAGGATTAGGATTCATAGCCGCTATGATCGCCGAAAAATTAGATAGTTCGATTCACACCGTAGCCGAAATAAAAGAATTATCAGAATATCCCCTTTTAGGTTATATTCCCGTACAAAAAAATCATAACTCGATGGAAAGAGTTTTAAATAAAGCCTTTGCTCAAATTACTAATAAAACTAGTTCCTCAAAACATTCAGGGAAAAAGAAAACAACAGAAGATCAAACTTATACCGTTTCCTACTGGTTAGAATCTTTTCGTAATCTTTACACCAATGTAAACTTATTAGGATCAAATAATCCTGTTAATTCTTTAGTAATTTCTTCACCCTCCCCCGGGGATGGTAAATCAACTATCAGCCTTCATTTAGCACAAGCTGCCGCTGCCATGGGGCAAAAAGTTCTACTAATTGATGCAGATTTACGATTGCCTCAAATACATCTTCGTTTAGATTTAGAAAATGAAGTAGGTTTAAGTAATATTTTGGCTAAAGGTTTGTCTTTAGAAGAAGCTATCCAAGAATTTCCCCAATGGGATAATTTATCCATTATAACTGCTGGTAAGATTCCTCCTGATCCTACTCGTCTTCTTTATTCTAAAAATATGAAGCAGTTTATGGAAAAATTACAAGAAAATACAAATTATGATTTAATTATTTTTGATACTCCACCAATTTTAGCTTTTGCAGATGCCAAAATCATTGCACCATCAACTAATGGAGTTATTTTAGTTACCAAAATTGATCAAACTGAACGTAATGGAATTGAAAATGCTATCGAACTTTTAGAATTATCTAAAGTTACTCTTTTAGGATTAATTGCTAATGGTATCCGCCGTGATGATGATGATTTTTCCTATCAAAATAGTCGTTATAACCAATATATGACTAAAATTAATCAACAATTAATCAATAACGAAAGTATTATTAACAAGTAGGTAATAGGTAATGGGTAATAGGTAATGGGTAAAGAAAAAAAGGGATTTTAAAATAATTTTTTAAAAGTAATTTTATCACCCCTACCCTAACACCTAATCCCTAACACCTAATCCCTAACACCTAATCCCTAACACCTAATCCCTTCTTAAAAATGACATCAATATTAACCTTAACAATACTGTTAATGATCGGCTTATTCTTCTTTATTCGTGCTTCGGGAAAAGATAGAACGCAAAAAGTCACCTTAATAACCCGTGCAACTGAAGATCAAACTTTAAGTTATTTAAAAAATTATTTTGAAAAACGTGCTTATAAAGTAACCAATATTGACCCGGAAAATGATAAGGTCTATTTAGAAGGGTTAGTTTCTCCAAGTCTATCAATGGCTATTTTACTAAGTAGTCTGGCCGCTTGTGGATTCTTTTGTTTAAATTTGGTTTTGTATTTCCTTTATCCTAATACTAATAATTGGTTTTTATTACTAATCTTGCTGTCTCCATTAGCAGGGTTTTTTTATTGGCGAAAAGCTGGGCGTATTGAAAAAATTGGTATTAAATTAGAAGCCCCAAATAGTCAACAAAATGACCAAAGTATCATTACAATTATGGCTCATCGTGATGAATTAATAGAGTTAGAAAAATCATTTCCTTTTGAATATTCCACCAAGTAGATTAAAATATTATGTTATTACAACCACAACAAAGAACAAAATTAGATGAAACAGAAGATAGTCAATTTTATTCTTTTCCCCGTTTTGTAACTCATGTAGATGATTCTTTTATCTCTAAATTAACTGAACTTTATCGACAGAAATTACAACCTAATTATCGTATTTTAGATTTAATGAGTAGTTGGGTTTCTCATTTACCCCCTGAAATGGAATTTAGTCATATTGAAGGGCATGGATTGAATGAAGAAGAGTTACGCAAAAATCCTCGTTTAAATCACTATTTTTTACAAAATCTTAATGTTAATCTGCAATTACCTTTATTAGATCAAGATTTTGATGCGGTTTTATGTGCTGTTTCTGTTCAATATTTGCAATATCCAGAAGCAATTTTTAGTGAAATTTATCGTATTCTTAAACCAAATGGTATCGCCATTTTTAGTTTTTCTAATCGAATGTTTTATCAAAAAGCTATTTCTGTTTGGCGTGATAGTAGTGATAGTCAAAAAGTATATTTAGTTCAAAATTATTTTAAATCAGTTAATGGTTTTTCTAAGCCAGAAGTTATTACTCTAAAAAATGAAACGCCTTCTTTTTTAGCCATGTTTGGTATCGGAAGTGTTGATCCTTTTTATGCTGTTTTTGCTCAAAAATTATCATAAAAACCTCTGACTAATTATAATATGCCAGTAAAATGTAGAATTTATATTTATTATTTAAAATCAAAGATGATTATTTCTTAAACTATTATGGCAAATGAAAACGATACATTATCAAATCAACAATTATTTAATTTTGATAATTTTGCACTAATTTTGACTGCTACTATTTGTGTTGATAATGTACCTCGTGCGTATCCTAAGGATAAAGAGGTTAGAGAAAAACAATATTTAAATACTTTAGAGTATTATCTTAATAATCATCCTAAAATAAAAAAGATTATTTTTATTGAAAATTCTGGTAGTTGTTTAAAGAATTTAGAAAAATCAACTAAAAATAATCCATACCAAAAACAAATAGAATTTATTTCTTTGAATACTAATCTTATATATAGTGATAAAGGAAAAGGTTTTGGTGAATGTTTATTAATTGAAACTGGTTTAAAACAATCACAGTTGATTAATGATGTTTCTTATTTTGGTAAAATCACAGGGCGAATTTGTTTACTTAATTTAACTGAAATTTTATCAACTATTGTTGACGATTTTGATTGTCTTTGTGATTATAAAGATCAAGGTTATAAACTGAAAAAAATTTTTAATAAAAATGGTCGTCCTTTTTGTGATACTAGGTTTATCGCTTTTAATAAAATTTTTTATCAAAAATACATTCAATCTTTACACACCGATTTTATTAATGCTTTTCCTAATCAATATTTTTGTATTGAGCCTGAATTATATCAAAAAATTAACTCCTTGGACAATCAAGTTAAGATTATCAAAAGATTTAAAGTTCAACCTAATTTTTCAGGTATATCAGGACATTCCGGTAATAAGAAATATGGTGGTAAAAATTATAATGATTTTTCAGAACAAGTTAAATATCATTTAAGATCATTAAGTCGAAAATTTTTCCCTTTTCTACATTTTTAGTCTATGTTTCTGTGAAACAATAATCTCCTGTTAAATCCAATGATTATAACTGGAGTCTTTCGATAAGAAGAAAAGCTAATATATTTTTTTGGTGACATTGTGGGTATTAGTCTATTGATTTTTGAAATAATTTTGTTAAACTTAATTTAAGTTTTATTAAGATAAACAACTGTTTTTATTTACGATTTAGGAATTATAAATAATGGATTGTAGTTCTATTCGATTTTGTAGTGATAAGTCTAAAGTTAATCTCTTTCAATTGAGAGATTTATATGATTTAACTTCTTTTTGGGCTAAAAATAGAAGTATTGAAGATTTGTATTTGGCGATCGCCAATTCTAATCCAGTAGTAACAGTATGGGATAGTGATAATTTAATTGGTAGTGCTAGAGCTATTTCTGATGGAGTTTATCGTGCTACGATTTGGGATGTGGTAATTCACCCTGATTATCAAGGATTAGGATTAGGGAGAAAAATGGTAGAAACGGTCATCAGTCATCCATTGTTGACTAGAGTTGAAAAAATTTATCTAATGACAACTCACCAACAAAAATTCTATGAAAGAATTGGTTTCACTGAAAATAAAACCACAACGATGATGTTAGAAAATAGTTATCCCACTTCTACCGATATTATGGTTGAATATCAAATCAAAGGGAAACCAGAGGAAGTAAACACTGTAACTGTGTAAGACATTTTGAGGAGTGATTTTCTGCTAATTCTTGACATTGTAAATCACCCCCCATACTTTGTAATAAAGTTTGAGATAATATTTTTTTCATTTCAGGAGAAAAGTTAATATCTCTTATTTTTTTTATGTCTAATTCTTCTTCTATTTTCATTGATCCCTGCCATATTTGGATCAAAATTGGAGTGTTTATTGTTATTATTAAATAATCATTTAATGGTTTATTCTCAACACCGATAAAAATATTGCCTGTATCTAAATGATCAATAATAGTACCCATTAAAATAAGCAAAGATTGAATTAATCTCCCTTCATCAGCCTTAATCCATAAAGTGGGGTTAATTTCTTCTAAAACTAATTTTAGATTGCGATTTGCACACTGTAGAGAAGTTGATTGATAAATTTGATTTAAAATATTTCTGACATTTAGAGGTTTTAAATCTAATTCGATTTTGCCTGATTCGATTTTTGAAATTTCCACAACTTGATCAATTAAACCAATTAGTTTTTGACAATATTTATAGGCTTGAGTGACAAATTCTCTTTCTTCTTCTGTATCTTCACATAAATCAGACATAATCAACTGATGTAATCCCATAATACTACTCAATGGCGAACGTAACTCATGAGCAATTTTACCTAAATAAGAAGACTTAAATTTATTAATTTCTAATGTTGATTGATAAGCTAATTCAGTTTTTTCTAATTGTTTTATTAAGTTATATGTATCCATTATATTGTAATAATAATTATGAGATATGATTATAAGTTAAATTTAAGAAAAAAATTTTTTTTTCTATAGTTGGTAAGTATTTTAAAACTGTTTTTATAATATATAAAAGTAACAATTTTAACTAAAATAAAATTACAATTTAATTACATAAACAGTAAAATCAAATGTCTATTTCTTAACATAATTGACAAATACAAATAGTTTGATTATATTTTTGAATAAAGTGATCATTATTAATAATTAAAAAGTAAAATGAAAACAACTGCTTATTTAGGAATAATTTCCTCCATTTCGATCGCCAGTATTGCGGCACTGCCAGTAACTACCTTTGCTCAGACTTTTTCCGTCAATAATGGAGTCAATAGCCCCAATAGTTTTAATTCTACCAACGGTCTTTTTGGACAAATATTCACTCCTTCTCGCTCAACTCCCAATGGAAACCCCGCTCAAGCCCTTAATCCTGCGGCAGCAGCAGGTGCAGGTAGTACTGTATTACTACAACAATTTAGTTTTTTAAATGCTTCTCAACCTAGCAATTCTGCTAATTTTCAAAATTTATTTATTTATAAATTAAATGATATTTCTCCTACCAATGCTTCCTATATCAACTTAGGTAGTAACCCTGCTAATATTACAGCCCAAGGGTGGACTTTATTGGGAGTTGGCACGGGAGGAATTAGTGGTAACAATGCTGTTTGGAATTTCCCAGGGGGTTTAACCTTAGATACCCAAGGCACTCAATATGCTGCAGTAGCTGGTTCTACTTTTCGAGGACAAACGAAATCCTATTCTTATACACCTTTTGGGATAACTTCTCTTGCTCCTTTTAACTCGATTAATACGGGTTTATCATCTGGATTTTTAGGTATTGGCGGCGGTAATCAACCTATTATTAATGAAGCTAGAAATTTACTTTTTGAAGCTCTCTTTAGCGCCCCTACGGATCAAAGTGTGCCTGAAGGTAGTACTATGATCGGTTTAATTGCTGTTGGTTTATTTTTTGTGACAAGTAAGTTGACAAAAAAAGACTAATCTAATTTTTATTTACTCGATATTTTTATCAAAACAATTTAATATTTTTAAGGGTGCAGTAATTAATTGCACCTTTTTGATCAACACAATAGATTAACGTATATTTCTTAAATATAAAAACAATACTTTCTCTATTTCGTTATTTTTACTTTAGTAGCACGATTACTTCCTCTATTTTCAACTTCTCTTACTCGTTTTCCTCGCCAAAATAAACGCAATGGCGTACCATTAAACCCTAATTGTTGTCTAAATTGTTTTTCCATATAACGACGATAATTTTCATCTAATCGTTTGGGATCATTGACAAACAAGGCGATCGCCGGAGGTTCAACGGCTACTTGAGTGCCATAATAAATTTTACCTTGTTTTCCTTGACGAGAAGTTGGGGGTGAATGCCAACTAACAGCCTCTTCAATTACTTCATTAATAACAGCAGTAGTAACTCTTTTTTGATGTCCTTCTGCTGCCATATCGATTAAATCAAAGATTTTTTCTACTCTTTTACCTGTTAAAGCACTAACAAAAATTTTGTCTGCCCATTCCATAAAATAGAGGCGATCGCCAATATCTTTTTCAAAATCATAAATAGTATTAGAATCCTTCTCAATCAAATCCCATTTATTAATAATAATAATAGCAGCTTTACCTTCATCAATAATACGCCCCGCTAACTTCAAATCCTGCTCAGTAACCCCATCAGTAGCATCTATTACCAATAACACCACAGTCGCCCGGCGAATAGCCTTAAAAGAGCGATTAATGCCAAAAAATTCCGCTCCATAATTAACATTTTTTTTACGACGAATACCCGCCGTATCAATCAAACGATATTGCTTTCCATTTCTTTCTACCACCATATCAATTGCATCCCGAGTAGTGCCAGAAATAGGACTAACAATCGATCTTTCTTCTCCCGTCAAAGCATTAAGCAAACTAGATTTACCTACATTAGGTCTTCCAATAATAGCGATCTTTGTCTCTGGTATTTCCTCAATTTCATCCCGAGGAGGCAAATGAGTAATTAATTCATCTAACAATTCTCCCGTGCCATTACCATGAATCGCTGAGATAGGAAAAGGTTCACCTAAGCCCAACTCCCAAAATTGAGCCGCTTGAATTAAACCATCTTCAGGAGACTCGCATTTATTCACCGCTAAAAGTACAGGGACTTTTTGTGAACGTAACCAATGAGCAATTTCTTCATCCCCTGCCGTAGGTCCAAATTGACCATCAGTAACGAAAATCGCCGCTTTAGCCTCCGCTAAAGCCGCCATAGCCTGTTCTCGAATAAAGGGTAAAAACTCTGTATCATCATCAAACACTAATCCCCCCGTATCCACCACTTGAAAATCTCGATCTTGCCAAAAAGCATCCCGATAAGTGCGATCTCGTGTAATACCAGGTTCATCAAAAACAATAGATTCTTGTTCTCCTGATAAACGATTCACTAACGCCGACTTGCCCACATTTGGTCTTCCAATAATAGCAACAATAGGTAACATTTATTTACAACTACGAATATTCAATTAACAATTAAGACCTTGAAATTAATTTTTCTGAAGGGTTTTTGAACTATAATCATATCACAGAAGTGATCATATTTAAAAATATAGTCTCAAAATAATTAATTAAAAAAAAATTCTCAAAAAACTTGACAAATACCTAGTTAATTTTGTTATTATATTAAATGTGACAACTTTGGGATGTCGCCAAGCGGTAAGGCAGCGGGTTTTGGTCTCGCCATTCCTAGGTTCGAATCCTAGCATCCCAGTATTAGGTATTAGGTATTAGGTGTGAAAACCATTAATAAACTTAGCTAATCCATTCTCACTTTCGAGATACTCCAGATAGAATCTAATTATTATGGCTATCAATTTTAATAGTACAAAGGTTATTAAATATCTTGATCGCCAAGATTTTGAATCTCTCTTTATTGAAGAGTTAGGTTGGGATTATCCTCAAAATAATCAAGATACAGATATAACCATCGAAGAACAAATATTTACTCTAACGGCGATCGCCCATAAACGCAATTTTATGGTTTATCAATGTGTCTTAGAAAATCAATCAATTCCCCCAACTTCCATCCTGAAAAAAATTGATCAAGAAATTACCAAATATGCCTACGAACATTTTATTATTTACATTTCGGATAATGATCAAAAACAAAAATGGCAATGGACAAAAAAAGAAAACAATCAATTTAAACCTCGTATAATTGAGTATTCAGCAACAAAACAAAAATTATTATTAGATGCCTTAGAGGCGATCGCCATTAGTTTAGAAGAAGAAGCAAAACTAACATTACTAGATGTTACTGCTAAAACGAAAAAGGCTTTTGATATTGAAAAAGTTACTAAAAAGTTTTTTACTGAATTTCAATTAGAACATCGTAAATTTGTCGAATTTATTAATGGTATTGACGATATAAAAGATAAAAATTGGTATGCATCGGTTATTTTAAATCGGTTAATGTTTGTTTATTTTTTGCAAAAAAAAGGCTTTCTTGATAATCAGAATAAAGACTATTTACAAGATAAATTAAAAATAAGTAAAAGCAAAGGAAAAGATTTATTTTATCAAGAATTTTTAACGGCTTTATTTTTTGAAGGATTTAGCAAAAAAGACTATCAAAGAAGTGCCGAAGTTAAGCAATTAATCGGCAATATAAAATATCTCAATGGAGGTTTATTTTTACCTCATCTTATTGAGCAAAAATACATAGGAAAAATTACCATTAAGGATCAGGCTTTTGATGATATTTTAAAATTATTCTCTAGTTATACATGGCATTTAGACGATACTCCTAGCGGTAATGAAAACGAAATTAATCCCGATGTTTTAGGTTACATTTTTGAGAAATATATTAATCAGAAGGCTTTTGGTGCATATTATACAAAACCAGAAATTACTAATTATTTATGTGAAAAAACTATTAATAAATTTATTCAACAAAAACTTAACCTCATCCCCAACCCCTCTCCTAATAGGAGAGGGGAGTTAGAAGAAGAAAAAGTCTCCCTTCCTAATGAGGATTCACAAACACAAAAAGCCCACCTTCTCAAGGGGGGTTGGGGGGTTTCTAATGATCAGAATTTAGAAGACAAAAAAGCCTCCCTTCCTAATGAGGATTCACAAACACAAAAAGCCCCCCTTTTTAAGGGGGGTTGGGGG
>CAZWLZ010000068.1:0-12754 GCA_964634505.1 uncultured bacterium
GTCTTACATATTCGCCTAAATAACGAATACCTTTACCTTTATAAACTTCGGGAGGACGAACTGCACGAATTTTTGCAGACACATTCCCTACTAATTCTTTATCAATACCACTAACAACTAATTCAGTAGGAGTGGTGGCTGCTACTGTAATACCTTCTGGCATTTCCATTTCTACAGGCAGACTATAACCTACATTTAAAGTTAATTTGTTATTTTGAACTTGGGCCCGATAACCTACTCCAATAATTTGAAGTTTTTTTTCAAATCCTTGACTAACCCCTTCTACCATGTTCGAGACTAAAGTTCGGCATAAACCGTGTCTTTCTTTGGCCGTGCGAGATTCTCCTTCTCTGACTACATTAAGAATTTCTCCTTCTTGAGAAATTTGTACCAAACTTGGTAATAGTCTGGATAGATTACCTTTTGGTCCTTTTACCCTAACTGTTTGTCCTTCAATTTCCACAGATACTTTTTGAGGAATTGGGATGGGACGTTTTCCAATACGAGACATAATTAAGTTACTGTTTGATTATTAATGGTTGATAGTTTTAGTTTGTAAGTTAATTAATTCTGCTTATAAATGCAGGGTAAATAACTTTGGACTCATAACTTCTTACCAGACGTAACAGAGGACTTCACCTCCGATACCTTGTTTTCTGGCTTCTCTATCAGTCATAATCCCTCTGGAGGTTGAAATAATAGCAATTCCAATTCCTCCTAAAACTCTTGGTAACTCTTTACGGTTACTATAGACTCGTAATCCAGGTTTACTAACACGACTGATATTTTGAATAATTGGTTTACGGTTTCTGTCTTTATATTTTAAAGAAATGACTAAACTACGTTTAATTCCTTCTTCTGATAAATCAACATCTCCGATAAAACCTTCACTTTTTAACACTTCAGCAATACTACGAGTCATGCGTGTACTCGGAATTGCTACGGTGGGGTGACGTACCGCACAAGCGTTACGGATACGAGTTAACATATCTGATATAGTGTCGTTTGCAGGCATTATTTTTTTCGTTCCTTCAATTACCTTAATTTATTTTTTAGTAAAGGGCATTCCCATTTCGGTGAGTAAAGCTCGACCTTCTTCATCTGTTTGGGCGCTAGTAATGATTGATATTTCTAAGCCCCGAATTTGATCGATACTATCGTATTCAATTTCTGGGAAAATTAGTTGTTCTTTGATGCCGATGCTATAGTTGCCACGACCATCAAAACTTTTTGCACTTACTCCTCTAAAGTCTCTAATACGAGGTAACGCTAAACTTATTAAACGATCTAAGAAGGCGTACATTTTTTCTGATCTTAATGTTACCATTAAACCCACTGGCATTCCTTGACGTATTTTAAAGCCGGCGATCGCCTTTTTTGCTCTCGTTACCACTGGTTTTTGTCCACTAATAACTGCTAGTTCTTTGATGGAGGATTCTAAAGCTTTAGCATTTTGAGAGGCTTCTCCTAGTCCTCGGTTGATAACTACCTTAACTACTTTAGGAACTTGATGAATATTTTCATAACTAAATTGTTCCTTTAGTTTAGGGATAATGTTTTCTTGATAATAATTCTTTAATCTTTGAGTCATCTGTAATTATGGATTATTAATTGTTGATGGTCAGTTATCTTGTAATCAAGATGGTGACTATGATTTAGTCTATAATCTCCCCAGTTTTTTTGAGTTTTCTTACTTTTTTACCATCTTCAGTAATTACATAAGAAATACGACTAGCTATTTTCTCTTTTTGTGAATAAAGCATGACGTTAGAACTGTGAATAGGAGCTTCAAAAGTAGTAATTTGTCCGCTTTCTCCATCTTGACGAGGTTTAACGTGCTTAGTTTTCACATTAGCATCTTTGACTATTACTTGACTGGTTTTAGGAATTGCGCGTACAATTTCACCAATCTTTCCTTTTTCTTTCCCTGAGATAATTTGAACTATATCTCCTTTTTTTACGTGCATTTTATAGCGTGCGGGGGGCTTTTTCTTTACTGTCATAACTTAAATTACCTCCGGTGCTAACGAAATGATTTTAGTAAAATTTTTGTCCCGTAATTCTCTTGCTACAGGTCCAAAAACACGAGTTCCTCTGGGGTTATTGTCTTTATTAATGATAACAGCTGCATTATCATCAAAACGGATACTCATGCCGCTTTCACGACGTAGAGATTGACGAGTACGAACTATTACGGCACGAACGATGTCTGATTTTTTGACTGCCATATTAGGTATAGCATCTTTTACTACAGCTATAATTACATCGCCGATACCGCCATAGGTGCAGTTTCCAGTGGATAACACTCTCAAACACATGATTTTACGAGCGCCACTGTTATCAGCTACATTCAGATAAGATTGTTGTTGAATCATCTTGACTGGTGGTTTAATTTATCGGTTATATAGACTTTAATCAGTACTACAATTAATTTAATTTTTTGTAGTAATAATTTCGATTAATTCCCAGCATTTTGTTTTACTGAGAGGACGGGTTTCTCTGATGCGAACACGATCGCCTTCTTGGCATTTGTTTTCTTCATCATGAGCTTTAAATTTTTTCGTTTTTACAACGATTTTGCCGTATTTAGGATGGGGAGAACGATTTTCAATCGCCACTACAATAGTTTTTTGCATTTTATTGCTAACGACTAAACCCACTCTTTCTTTTACTGCCATAACTTATTTTTTCCTTCTCTTGCGACTTTGGATAGTAGTTTTAGCTTCTGGATTGGCTGCCATTTTTCGCTGTGTTTCCACTGTTAATAATTGAGCAATCCAATGATTAGTTTCTTTAAATTGATGAGGTTTGGTTAAACGACCAGTAGCTTTTTCTAATCTTAATTGAAACAATTTACGTTTTGCTTCAAGAATAGCATCAGAAAGTTCTTGATCATTTAACTTTAACACCTCTTCTATTTTGGTAAAAGCCATAATTAAATTAGAACCCCTCTTCTCGGTGAATAAATTTTGTTTTAATTGGTAATTTTTGGGCAGCTAAACGCATTGCTTCTCTTGCTTTATCTTCTTCAATTCCCGCAATTTCAAACATAATTCTACCAGGCTTAACTACAGCTACCCAAAATTCAGGGTTTCCTTTACCCGAACCCATCCTAGTTTCAGCAGGACGCATAGTAACAGGTTTATCAGGAAAAATACGAATCCAAATTTTACCACCTCTACGAACATAACGAGTTATAGCTCGTCTAGCTGCTTCAATTTGACGGGCTGTAATCCAAGCTGGTTCTATAGCTTGTAAACCAAAGTCTCCAAAATTAATGGTATTACCTCTATAGGCATTACCAGTCATTCTGCCCCGGTGTTGTTTGCGAAATTTTGTTCTTCTTGGACTTAACATAATTTTCAGTTAATAGTTTTGAGAATAGGCATTTTGCTCTAGGATTCTGAGCGATCTTCAAAATTTTGGCGACGAGGTTGTTTGCGTCTTGGTTTTGATACGTTTGGATTAGCAGTTACCGTTTCTTCTCCGGGTATAATTTCCCCTTTAAATATCCAAACTTTTACTCCTAAAATACCGTAAGTTGTACTTGCTGTACGATAAGAATAATCGATGTCTGCTCTTAAAGTATGAAGAGGAACTCTTCCTTCTCTAATCCATTCCGTTCTAGCAATTTCCGCACCATTTAAACGTCCGCTAACTTGAATTTTGATCCCTTTTACTTCTGCTTTTTGCGCTCTTTGAATAGCTTGGCGTACCACTCTACGAAAAGACACCCGTCTTTCTAGTTGAGAAACTAAAAATTCTGCCATCAAATGAGCATTAGCATCTACATTGGTTACTTCAATTACGTTAATACGAAATTGTCTTTGATTATTCAGTAAATTTTGTAAATCTGTGCGTAATTTATCAATTCCAGCTCCTCCTCTTCCTACTACTACCCCTGGTTTAGCAGTATGAATACTAAGGTCTATTTGATCGGCTTTTCTTTCAATTCTGACATCACAAATTCCAGCATTAGCTAAAGTTTTGTCAATAAATTGTCTGACTTTATGATCTTCTTTTAATAAGGTTTCGTACTGTCTTCCCTCGGCATACCAGCAAGATTTATGTTCTTTGGTAATGCCTAGTCTAAAACCGATTGGATGTACTTTTTGTCCCATATTGTTCGTTAGTAATAATTAGTTCGTTGTTTTGATTTAACTTGCTATTGGTGCTACTGCGACGGTGATGTGACAAGTGCGCTTTTTAATTTGATAAGCACGACCTTGCGCTCTAGGGCGATAACGTTTTAAGGTAGGCCCTCCGTCTGCGTATGCTTTACTAACAACTAATGTAGTAGGGTCTAAACCTTCATTATGCTCTGCATTTGCCACCGCTGATCTTAATACTTTTAAAATCGGGTCACAAGCTCTATAAGGCATAAATTCCAAAATGATTAACGCTTCTCTGTAAGTACGGCCTCTGATTTGATCTAAAACTCGGCGTACTTTTGAGGGCGACATTCTGATATATCTGGCGATCGCCTTTACTTCATTTTCAGTATCTACTGTTATTTGTGCCATCTGATTAGTTGTTGCTTAGTTAATTGATTAGATGATTGAATTACTTCAGTCACTTTAATTAATCCGAGTTATTTTCGACCTGCTTTTTTATCCCCTTTAGCATGACCTCGGAAGGTTCGAGTAGGAGCGAATTCTCCTAATTTATGTCCCACCATTTGTTCTGAAACAAATACTGGAACGTGTTGACGACCATTATGTACTGCAATAGTATGACCTACCATCATGGGAATAATCGTAGATGCTCTTGACCAAGTTTTAACTACTCGTTTTTCACCAGCGTTATTTAACTTTTCAATTTTAGTGAGCAAACTATCAGCTACAAAAGGGCCTTTTTTGAGGGAACGACTCATAAAATCTCCTTAATATCTAAACTTTTGTCGTAAAACTATAATTATGTTGGCTAAATTAATTTTGATTAAAAACTTATCTACCTTTATTGGTTTTACCACGACGAATAATTAAGCGACTGCTCAATTTTTTCTTCTTACGAGTTTTGAATCCTAAAGCTGGTTGACCCCAAGGACTTACAGGACCGGAACGACCAATAGGTGCTCTTCCTTCACCACCTCCATGAGGATGATCTACAGGGTTCATGGCACTTCCTCTCACATGAGGACGAATACCTAAATGACGGGTTTTTCCTGCCTTCCCTAATTTGATGTTTCTTGCCTCTATATTGCCTACACGTCCGATAGTTGCATAACATTCTTTACGAACCATACGCACCTCTTTAGAAGGGAGTTTGATTGTAACATAGTCACCATCTTTTGCTACTACTTGAGCGCAACCTCCAGCCGCACGAACGATTTGGCCTCCTCTACCTGATTGTAGTTCAATATTATGAACATCTGTACCAAGAGGTATTTTTTCTAAAGGCAATGCGTTTCCTATTTCATAAGGAACATCAATTCCAGCTATGATTTCTGTACCTACTTTAATTCCAGCAGGGGCTAAAATATATCTTTTTTCACCATCTTTATATTCAACTAAAGCAATTCTAGCGTTACGATTGGGATCATATTCGATCGCCAAAACCTCAGCTGGAATATTTCTTTTATCTCTTTTAAAGTCGATGATCCGATAAAGACGTTTATGACCGCCTCCACGATGACGAGAAGTAATTACCCCTCTATTATTACGGCCTCTAGCACGATGAACGTACTTAGTCAGAGACTTTTCGGGCTCACTTTTAGTAATTTCTGCAAAATCAGAACTTACCGCTTGTCTTCTACCCGGAGTATATGGTTTATATGAACGTACACCCATAATATCAGTTATTATTTTTTATTTATTTAGGTTCAGTTATCCTGTTTTAGCAGAACATTATTGATTACTGATTACAATTCAGGGAAGAATGTTGCTTGTAAGCTACTTCCTTCTTTTAGGGTCACGATCGCCTTTTTATAATGTGGTTTAAAGCCAATAAATCTTCCTACTCGGCGTTTTTTACGAGGAGGATTCATGGTATTAACTTTAGCTACTTTCACATCAAATAAACTTTCGATGGCCGCACTAATTTGAGGTTTAGTTGCTTTCGGTTGTACTTCAAAAACGTACTTATTTTGTTCCATTAAATAAGTTGCTTTTTCCGTTAGAATCGGTTGCAAAATTAAATCCGCCAAATCTCTTTCATTAAGTCTTAATTTAGTCATCGTTATAAACCTCCTGAATTTTTATCAATGCTTCCGAAGTAATTACTATCTTGGTAGCATTTAAAATATTAAAAATATTAAGACAATTGTGTTTAATAACTTTGACTTCACCTAAATTGTTACTCGCCCGTTCCAAATTTTCAGGAATCTGATCTGCTACAATTATTAAAGTTTTAGTACATTTGGGAATTCCTAAACGAACTAATCCATTAACAAAATCTTTAGTTTTTGCTGATGTTAATTGTTCTGTAAAATTTTCAATAATAATGAAATCTTCAGCACGACTTACAAAAGCAGTTCTTAAAGCTAATCTTCTTTCCTTTTTGTTCATTTTTGTGCTGAAATCTCTAGGTTTTGGTCCAAAGATTACACCACCACCACGCCATAAAGGAGAACGGATTGATCCAGCTCTTGCTCGACCGGTACCTTTTTGTCTCCAAGGTTTACGACCACCACCTCTTACTTCTGCTCTAGTTTTTGATGAGGCTGTTCCTTGACGTTGATTATTTAATTGACGAACTAAGGCTCTATGGACTACATGAACGGCGCTACCTTCTCGGGCAACTCTCATTTCAAAAGTAGTTTCTCCTACTTGTTCGCCTTGCCAATTTTTAACTACACAATTAACCATGTCTGTTAACTACTTTTATTTTTTTAGATTTGGTAATTTATTGTTGCCCAACAATAGTTGCGGGTACAATATCGACCAAATTTCCGGGTTTACCTGGAATTGCTCCTTTGATCAGTAAAATATTTCTTTCACTGTCTATTTGGACAATTTGCAATTTACGGATTTTTGTTCTAGTGCCACCATAACGTCCAGCCATTCTTTTACCTGGATATACTCTACCGGGTGTTGTGCCAGCACCAGTAGAACCTGGTAAACGATGGTTTTTTGAACCGTGAGTCATATTGCCTCGTTTAAAGTTATGGCGTTTTTGATAACCAGCAAAACCACGACCCATAGTTTTACCACCTACGTCAACTAAATCTCCTTCTTTAAAGTAGTCAGCACCTATGGTTTGCCCTAATTCATATTGACTAGAGTCCTTAACTCTAAATTCTTTCAAATGTTTTAAGGGTTCTACTCCAGCTTTTTTTAAATGCCCTTGTTCGGCATTGCTTAAGTATTTATTGACTTCTTGTTTATTAGGTGTATTTAGAGTACGTTTTTTATCTTTAACTTCTCCATAACCGAGTTGAATGGCTGTATAACCGTCGGTTTCGTCTGTTTTTATCTGCGTAACTTTGCATGGACCCGCTTGTACCACTGTCACAGTAATAGCTTTTCCTGTTTCAGCTTCAAAAATTTGAGTCATACCTAGCTTTGTGCCAAGGATTCCTAATGTCATTGCGGTTATCTATTTTCGGTTATCTTTTTTATTTTCAGTTTCTTTTTCCAATTCTCTAAATTATTTTATTGAATTGGTTTTTTAATCTATTCAGTGAAAACAATTTTACGAAAAAAAATCTTACCCTTTTTTTATATAGGGCATAGCAATTTTATCTTTTGTTTTACTTCCGATTTCTAAGGACTGATGTAAAACCTTATCGCTGTTTTTTACCTGTTCACTATTAAGACTTAAAAAATTGTTTTTTTAGTTTCTTTGATAGAGGTATTTATTTACGTTTACGGTCACAAATGTCAATTATAATTTATAATCGCACATATTGGCAACAAAAGTTTAAAATTTTTTTTTAATCAAAAATAATTCTTTGATATTTTGATAAAAGTTACTGATTTATTTATTTATCCGATTAAGTCTTGTCAAGGTATTCGATCGCCATTTGTCTCTATTACCCCTACTGGTTTTCTTGGCGATCGCCAATTTATGTTAGTGAATGAACAAGGATTATTTCTTACTCAAAGAGATTATCCTATTTTAGCCAGAGTTAAGGTTATTTTGACTGATGATCATGTTTGTTTGAGTATGGATGATAAGGTTACTTCTGCTTTAACTTTTGTACCTATGAATGAGGGTAATTTGATTAAAGTAAAGGTTTGGGGTGATCAAACGTTGGCGATCGATCAGGGTGATGAAGTTGCTAACTGGTTTCAGCAAGTTTTAAATTTTGATTCTAGCTTAAAATGTCGTTTAGTTAAACAGTCTCCAAAACATCTTCGCTTAATTGATCGTAAATATGCTACTAAAAAAAATCAATCGGTTAGTTTTGCTGATGGTTTTCCTTTTTTATTAACAACAAGTGCTTCTTTAGATGACTTAAATCAACGTTTAAAAGCTAAATATCCTGATCAAAATCAAACTATTCCCATGAATCGTTTTCGCCCTAATATTGTTATTGAAAATGATCAATCTTTTATAGAAAGTAGTTGGCAAACTATTAAAATTGGAGAAGTTCTTTTTAGTTTAGTAAAACCGTGTAGCCGTTGTATTATAACCACTACAGACCAAGTTACAGGCACTAGAAACCAGCTAAAAGAACCTTTATTGACTTTAACAAGTTTTCGTCAAGTGAAAAATCAAGGGGTAATGTTTGGCGAAAATATGATTGCTGAAAATACGGGTTTAATTAAAGAATGCGATATTGTTGAAGTTATAAAGTCTTCAAATGAATATATTTAACAACTAACAATTCCTAACTTTCATTTACAATTATTTTTAATAATCCTTCTCTCTATCAAACAATGATCAAGAAACTCGTTACTATTATTTTAGTTTTTATTCTTTTTTGGAATCAGACCAATTTGGCGATCGCCAATGAAATTAAACCGTTCATAAATAAAGAAAATCAGAGTAAAATTAGTAACTTAATAATTAGTACTACAACCACTTACGATAGTATTACTAAATCTTTACAAAAAGTGCCTAAAAATTTTAAAGAATTAGTACAAGAAATGCCAAAAGTCGCTCAGAAAGTAAAAAGGGCGGGAGTTAGAACATCTTTAAAAGAAAGTTTACGCTTGAGAGAAGATGCTTTTAAAATGTTTCAAAAAATACCGGGTGCAATTTTAATGGATTCTACCGATACTGTTGTTAGGGGGTGGTTAGCGAATAAACATGGAAGTCACATCATTAGTAAAAAACATGGTGGCAGTAATGATTCTAATAATATGTTTTGGGAATTAGATACACTAAACCTCGCTCGGGGTGCTGTTAATACCACTAAATTTGAACAATTACTTAGTCGAATTTATAATGCTACTGAGGCTATTGTTAAAAATGGTAAAGTTATTACAAAATTAGGATTACAATCAGTTTCTACTGCTGTGGTTATCGATTATGTGGTAGAAGCGGCTATCTATTCAGGGCAATTAGCAAAAGGAAACATTACCTCTCAAGAATATTTCCAATATATCAATAAATCGGCTCAAAAAACTGCTCTTACAACTATTGTATTTTATAGTTTAACAGTTTTTGCTATTTCTGCTTGTCCAGAATTAGTAACTGTTTTATCTACTCCTGTAATTATTCATGCTTCAGAAGTAATACTTGGTAGTATGATAGCAATTCCCTTATTACGTTATTCTCAATCTTTGTTTAAGAGGGAAGAAATTTTTAGTTAAATAAATGAAAGCTGTATCCCTCAAAAGTTAGCAATTAAACTTAGCACAAAAACTATCTAAACGGCTCAAACTTGATACTAGATTAAGAAATATTAATAATAATAATTAGGACTAGTAAACTAAGTTAGCATGAAATTGTGAAGTTTAAAACATAAAATTCTTTACTTCATAAGTTTCATTAAAAAATTTGAATTAAGAGGAAATAATCATTATGATTTTTAATCCTAATTCTACATACTTTCTTGCGACAGCAATGTCTTTTCGAGAAGGGCTCGCTTATTTTTATGTTATATCAGGAATTACTTTTTGTCTTACTGAATTATTATTACCTAAAAACATCGCTCAAAAGTATCGATATGTGGCCTTAATGATGGGAATTGGTTCACTTATCATTTCTTTGCAAATGTGGCGTAAGTTACCAATTATTAATCTTTTAACTAATGGTTTATTAATAGTTTATTGGATGGCAATTTGTTTCGCTTTAGTATTTTGGATTCGCCCCATATTTTTTAAGTCGAAAACTACTAATAAAATTAAAGATGCTGATGAAGCAAAAACTTTAAGTGAAATTTTACCTGGGAAAATGGGTAAAGTTCTTTATGAAGGAGGAATCTGGTCAGCTGTATGTAAAAATTGTACTGAAGTTATTCCAGCTAATCAAGAAGTTTACGTTTTAGGACGTGAGGGTAATACTTTAATTATTGCTCCTCATAATTTTTTTGAAATTAAAAGTTAATGAAAAGACAAAACTAGGAGGAGCTTAATTATGGGATTTTATAGTAGTTTTTTTGCATTAATAATTACAATACTTACGGGAACTAGTATTGCTAGTAGTATTAAAATTGTTCGTCAAGGGGAAGGTGCCTTAGTCGAATTATTAGGTAAATATGAAGGGAAAAAACTTGAACCTGGTTTGAATTGTCTGGTTCCCTTTATTGAACAAATTAGTTTTAGAAAAACTTTAAAAGAACAAATTTTCAATCTGCCCCCCAAAACTTGTGTGACTTTAGATAGATATAACGTTACACTACAGATTGTAGTTTATTGGCGCATTATTGATTTAGAAAAAGCTTGTTATAAAGTGGAAAATTTACATCAATCTATGTTGAATTTATTGTTAACTCAAATCCGTACTGAAATTGCGAAAATTGAATTAGAATCTCTTTATACGGCGACTAATGAAATTAATGAAACTTTAGTTGAAAAATTGGATATTGCCACTGAATCTTGGGGTGTTAAAGTTACCAGAATTGAATTACTTGATTTTACTATTGGCAGTCAGCAAAAATCGGTTATTGAAGTTAGTAATCCTAATAAAAAGGCTTATTTTCAGTAATTAGGGATATTGCAAACTGTAAAAAAAAGAGCTTGTTCTAGTTTGCATTAGCAATGGGTAAATCTAATACCAATAAAAGTTTGGTTGGGTTAAAGCATAAAACCCAACCTACAAGAATTAAGCAATTTACCCTATATATAGCTATTATGGCTATCACTACAAAATAGGAGGAAATGACTGTTAAAAATTTGTTTTATATGATAAAAAGGAAACAAGATGATAAAATAACATTTATGGTCAAGATTTGGTCAAAAAATAAACTTTAAATTATATTTATTAAATATTCAAACTAAAAATTCGTGTCAACAACTTTAACAATTAACACAACAAATTCAGAAAATACTGATTTTAATAGCTTATCAGAATGGTTAGAGTCATTAGCTAATAACATTATCAAGGGTAAAAATATTACAAAACAAGAAGCCTTAAAATTGAGTGAGATTGAAGGAGAAGAAAATATTTTAAAACTATGTGAATTTGCTAATAAAATTCGTGAGGCTTGTTGCGGGAATATAGTCGATTTATGTAGTATTATTAATGTAAAATCTGGTAATTGTTCCGAAAACTGTAATTTTTGTTCCCAATCAGCCCATCATCAAGGACAAGATACTCCAGTTTATGGCTTAAAATCCCAAGAAGAAATCGTTGCTAATGCTAAAATGGCGGAATCTGCTGGAGCAAAGCGTTTTTGTTTAGTATCTCAAGGACGTGGTATAAAATATAATAGCCCTAAATCTACAGAATTTGAACAAATTTTAGCTACCGTTAGACAAATTATTGAAGAAACCTCCATTAAGCCTTGTTGTGCTTTAGGTGAATTAACTCAAGATCAAGCTAAAATGTTAAAAGATGCTGGTGTTAGTCGTTATAATCATAACTTAGAATCTTCTGAGAAATTTTACCCTAATATTGTCACTACTCACACTTGGCAAGATCGAGTAGAAACAGTTAAAAACCTTAAAGCAGTAGGTATTCAGGCTTGTACTGGAGGTATTATGGGTATGGGAGAATCTTGGGAGGATAGAATAGATTTAGCTTTAGCTTTACAAGAATTAGAAGTTGAATCTGTGCCAATTAATTTACTCAATCCTAGACAAGATACCCCTTTAGGGCATCAAACTAAATTAAATCCTTTAGAAGCCTTAAAGGCGATTGCCATTTTTCGCTTTATTTTACCAAAACAAATTTTGAGATACGCTGGAGGTAGAGAAGCCGTCATGGGAGAATTACAAGCAATGGGATTACAAGCAGGGATAAATGCCATGTTAATTGGTAATTATTTAACTACTTTAGGACAATCCCCTCAAGAAGATCATGCTATGTTACAATCTTTAGGTTTAGAAGGAGGAGAAATCATCATAGACAATTAATAATTCTTAAGAAAAATATGATACATTCCTAATTACCCATAACTAATAATCATCAATGACTAATCACTAATGATTCATAATCAACAAGACATCAAAGAGAAACCAAATATAGGGACAATTTCACCCGTCAATGAGTTTTTATGGGGATTTATCGGTTTAATTTTAACTATTTTAGGCACTTTTATTGAAGCATTTATCGCTATCCCCGTTTTTAATAATAGTGAATCTTTGATACCAATGGGTTTAGGGGTTACCTATCAAATTGTAGGAGTATTATTAGCTGGATGTATGGGAGGACAAAATGCTGCCGTTTATGCTCAAATAGCTTATGTGGCAGCATTTTGTCC
>CAZWLZ010000069.1:0-12623 GCA_964634505.1 uncultured bacterium
TAGGATTATCTTTAAACATAGCATCGAGGCCTCCTTGGATGGTGACTATCCAACGGTATTGTAAAGTATTATCTGCCATTGGTTGTCCATCGCTGTCGGGATATTTGATTGGTTGTATTTGTGTTACCATGAGTTTTTTTCTTTTTTCACGATTAACTATTTTTTTATTATAATCTTTTGGTTTGATCTACCTCTTTTAAAAATCTTGATCTTACAACTATAAAACCTTTTTTTGATAGATTGACAATCTTTAAATATTTTTTGCTTTTGGTAATTCCCATTTATCTAAAATATCTTGAAATAAAATTTCTTCAATCCAAATTTTAAACACAACAGTTAAAGGTAATGCTAAAAGTAGGCCTAATATTCCAAAAGATTTAGCAAAAAATACTTGTGAGAGTAGAGTAATTGCAGGTAAAAGAGAGACTTTATCTGCCATAACTTTTGGTGTTAATACATAACTTTCAATATTTTGAATGATAAAATACCAAATTAAAATTGGCCCAATTTTCCAAGGGGAATCAATTAAGGCGATCATTATGGGAAAAATAACACTCATGGTAGGGCCTATATTGGGAATAAAATTTAATAATCCTGCTAATAAAGCATGGACTAATACTAATTTTACTCCTAATGCTAATAATCCTATACCGCTTAATGTGCCTATAAAAATACAATTAATGATGATGCCACCTAACCAATTTACGATCGCCTCTTCGGTTTTATCTAAAATTTCTTTAATACGATAACGATAAAAGGAAGGAAATAATTGAAGGAAATAATATCGATATTTTTGAGGATTTAATAAAAATAAAATTGTTAATGTGATAACTAAAATAATTTGTAATGTTACATTTAAAAAGTTAGAAAATATTTTGACAAAATTATTAACAAATTGTGATGTGATTAGTTGTGAATTATCAAAAATTGAGGTTACATTTGGAACTGAATTAAACCATTTATATTGATTTAAGTCTAAGTTTATCAATAGTTCTCTAATTTTTTCTACTACTCTTGGTATTAAGTCTATTAATAATTGAAATTGCTCAATAAATGGAGGAATGATTAATATTAATATTATACTGGCGATCGCCAAAAATAAAATAAAAATTAAACCAATAGCTTGATTTTTTGTTAATTTATATTGTGCTAAAATTTTTACTAATCTATTAAGCACCACAGCAAAAATTATGGCAGTAAATATTAATAATAATAGTTGATTAATTTGCCATAATATGTATAAAGAAATAAGAAAACACAAAAACCCTATCGATTGACCAAAATTCATAGCATAAAATTTATAATAAAGAATTGATCAAGAATATTTATAGTCATTAGTTATCCATGATTAATTTAGCTAATTCTAAATCAAATAAAGTTTTATGATAACTATCACCTTTAATAACGGTAAAAGGTAAGTTATGATCACCTAAATGATTTAAAACTAAATCTCCTTGATCAAAATTTTGATTTTTAGTATATTCATTAATAGTTACAATCGTTTTTAATCCCGCATTTAAAGATGATTGTAAACCAGGGTAAGAATCTTCAAAAGCTAAACATTGATCAGGTTTTAAGTTCATTTTTTCTAAGGCATAAAGATAAATACCGGGATGAGGTTTTTTATACTCTACGATGTCTCCTGCTGCTATCACTTCAAACCATTGAATACTATCCTCTCCTAAGGTTGTTTTCAGTAAAGAAGTAACATTAGCTGTGGTAGTTGTAGTGGCGATCGCCAAACGCATTTGATTTGTAAGTGCCTCCTGAAGTAAGCGTAAAACACCCGGACGTAAACCAATCGCTCCTTTTTCTACCAGATTTACATAATATTTAGTTTTAGTTTTATGTAAAAGAGGAATAAAGTCTTCTAAAGGGGAAGGCGGTTCAAAATTAGGGCAAAAAGTATCAATATAATGCTGTATTCTTTCTTTACCCCCAGGCACGGCTAATAATTTTCCATATAATTCTACATCCCATTCCCAATCTAAACCCATTTCGGCAAAAGCCAAATTGAAAGCTACTCGATGTCCGTCTCTTTCTGTTTCTGCTAATGTACCATCTACATCAAAAATTAGTGCTTCTAGTGTCATTTTTTTATTAAATTTTAATCATAAAACTTTGTATAAGCAATACATTACCTTGAAAAAACTACAATGTAAAGAATAAAAAAATATCAATATCGCATAGCATAAAATGGAACATTATTTTTTTTATTATAAATCTTAATATTAATAAAACGGGTAATTTGTCATTCTCAAAGTCTAAATATGTTCATTTACAACTTTTTTTTACTAAACTCTATCGGTATGTCACCTAAACCAATAAACTTTCTAATATATATTTATTTATTAAAAGAGGTTTATCGTGAAAAAAGTACTTGGAATAATTTTAGGTGGTGGCGCAGGCACACGACTTTATCCCTTAACAAAACTACGAGCTAAACCAGCCGTACCCTTAGCAGGAAAATATCGTTTAATTGATATACCCGTAAGTAATTGTATCAACTCAGAAATCAATAAAATTTACGTTTTAACTCAATTTAACTCAGCATCATTAAATCGCCATCTAAGTCGAGCCTATAATTTTTCAGGCTTTGATGATGGTTTTGTAGAAGTATTAGCAGCCCAACAAACAAAAGATAATCCTGACTGGTTTCAAGGCACAGCCGATGCGGTAAGACAGTACATTCAACTATTTGATGAATGGGATATAGATGAATATATTATCCTTTCTGGAGATCATCTTTACCGCATGGATTACAGTAAATTTGTTGAACATCACCGTAAAACTAACGCCGATATTACTTTATCTGTAGTGCCAGTAGATGCAAAAAAAGCCTCAGAATTTGGCTTAATGAAAATTGATGCCAATGGACGCATTATTGATTTTAGCGAAAAACCAGAAGGGGAAGAATTGCAAAAAATGCAAGTAGATACCACGATTTTAGGCTTAAATGCCCAACAAGCACAAGAACAACCTTATATTGCTTCTATGGGAATTTATGTCTTTAAAAAGGAAATACTACAAAAATTATTACGAGAAAATACAACTCAAACGGATTTTGGCAAAGAAATTATTCCCTCCGCCGCTCAAAAATATAATGTACAGGCTTACTTATTTAACGGCTATTGGGAAGATATTGGAACGATAGAAGCCTTTTATAACGCTAATTTATCTTTAACCAAGCAACCACAGCCCGATTTTAGCTTTTATGATGATAAAGCTCCAATTTACACCCGTTCTCGTTATTTACCGCCTAGTAAGTTATTAGATTGTACTATTACTCAATCGATGATTGGTGAAGGTTGTATCTTAAAACAGTGTCGTATTACTCATTGTGTGCTAGGAGTTCGTAGTCGAATTGAAACTAATTGTATAATTAAAGTATCTTCAATAATACAATTAGTTTCAATTCGACTACGAACTCATTGTGTGCTAGGAGTTCGTAGTCGAATTGAAACTAATTGTATTATTGAAGATACTTTAATTATGGGTGCGGACTATTACGAACCTTTTGCCGAAAGAAAAGCTAAAATAGCAGAAGGTAGTATTCCTGTTGGAATTGGTGCAGGTTCAACTATTCGAGGTGCTATCATTGACAAAAATGCTCGTATTGGTAGCAATGTAATGATTGTAAATAAAGATAAAATCGATGAAGCTAATCGAGAAGATGAAGGTTTTTTAATTCGTAATGGCATCGTCGTTGTGATTAAAAATGCAGTAATTGCTGACAATACAATTATTTAATTAAACAATTTTTATTTTATCATTGTGGTACAGGCTTCCAGCCTGTATTTTTCTTATGGTGATACAGACTTCCAGCCTTTAAAGGCAGATATAAGCAAAAAATTAACAAGCGATAAAATTAATATTGAAAATCTTAAGCAAAGATATGTAGAATTAATAGCGTTATCACTTATTCAAATTTATCAAGTAAAAAAAATAAACATCATAATGGATAAATTATATCAATATGCTTGGCTAGTGCCAGTTTTGCCTTTAATTGGGGCGACTATTGTCGGAATTGGTTTAATTTCCTTCAATAAAGCTACAAATAAACTTAGACAAGTAAATTCTATCTTTATCATCTCTCTTTTAGGTGCTTCGATGGTGCTTTCTTTTGCTCTATTTTGGAGTCAATTTCAAGGACATGAAGTTTATACTAAAACTATTGAATGGGCTTCAGCTGGTGATTTTCACCTAAATATGGGTTACACCATTGATCATCTTAGTTCCTTAATGTTAGTGATAGTAACCACAGTAGCTTTTTTAGTGATGATTTACACTGATGGTTATATGGCTCATGATGCTGGTTATGTGCGTTTTTATGCCTATCTGAGTATTTTTAGTGCTTCTATGTTGGGCTTAGTTATTAGTCCTAATTTAGTTCAAGTTTATATATTTTGGGAATTGGTGGGCGTTTGCTCTTATCTTTTGATCGGTTTTTGGTACGATCGCCAAGCGGCAGCTGATGCTTGTCAAAAGGCTTTTGTGGTTAATCGTGTAGGGGATTTTGGTTTATTATTGGGAATGCTCGGTTTATACTGGGCTACTGGTAGTTTTGAGTTTGGTATTATTGGCGATCGCCTACAGGAAATGGTCATTTCTGGTCAAATAGGCGCATGGTTAGCCGCTTTGTTTGCGATTTTAGTATTTTTAGGACCAGTAGCCAAATCAGCTCAATTTCCCCTTCATGTATGGCTTCCCGATGCCATGGAAGGTCCCACTCCCATCTCAGCATTGATCCACGCTGCTACCATGGTGGCGGCTGGAGTATTTTTGATCGCCAGAATGTATCCTGTTTTTGAACCTATCCCTCTTGCCATGGACGTAATTTCTTGGACTGGTGCATTTACAGCCTTTTTAGGGGCGAGTATTGCTATTACTCAAAATGACATCAAAAAAGGTTTAGCCTATTCTACTATTTCTCAATTGGGTTATATGGTAATGGCCATGGGTATTGGTGCTTATAGTGCTGGGTTATTTCATTTAATGACTCACGCTTATTTTAAAGCGATGTTATTTTTGTGTTCTGGATCAGTAATTCACGGTATGGAAGATGTCGTAGGGCATGAACCTGTTTTGGCTCAAGATATGCGTTTAATGGGTGGTTTACGCAAATATATGCCTATTACTTCGGCTTGTTTTTTAATTGGAACTTTAGCTATTTGTGGCATTCCTCCTTTTGCTGGATTTTGGTCAAAAGATGAAATTTTAGGCTTGGCTTTTGAGGCCAATCCTACTCTCTGGGTAATTGGTTGGGCAACGGCTGGATTGACTGCTTTTTATATGTTTAGAATGTATTTTATGACTTTTGAAGGTAGCTTTAAAGGTGAGGATCATCAAATTCAAAAGGAACTTTTAACTTCCGCTTTTGGTGAAATTGAAGTTAACAATGATCATAGTCACGATCATGCTCATAAACCTCATGAATCCCCTTTAACTATGACGTTTCCTTTAATGGCTTTAGCAGTGCCTTCTGTTTTAATTGGTTTATTGGGAATGCCTTGGCAAAATCGTTTTGAAGAATTTATTTTTTCTCCTCTCGAAGCAGTAGCCGAAAAAACTGAACATTTTGATTTAACTGAGTTTCTCATTATGGGGGGTAATTCCGTCGGTATTGCTTTAATCGGGATTACTTTTGCTTCTTTGATGTACTTACAAGGAAAAATTGATTATAAGGCGATCGCCAAAAAAATCGAACCGTTATATCAATTCTCTTTGAACAAATGGTATATTGATGATCTCTATAATTCAGTATTTGTAAGAGGTTCAAGACGTTTAGCTCGGGCTATTATGGAAGTTGACTACAAAGTAGTTGACGGTGCAGTCAATTTAACTGGTTTAGTCACTATCGTTAGTGGTGAAGGCTTAAAATACCTTGAAAATGGACGAGCTCAATTTTATGCTTTGATCGTTTTTGGGGCAGTTTTAGGCTTGGTAATTGCCTTTAGTGTAATTTAATTTATTCCCTCTTCCCTTAAAATGGGGGGAGGGCTGCCGCTTAATTTTTCTTTCCTAAAATCCCTTAATGATATAGCTTATGAATATTAATGAAATTTTAAGCACTATCTCTTGTCTTCCTGAAGAAGAACAATATTTCATTGCCGATACTCTCAATAAAAGAATTTCTGATCTGCGGCGTTCACAAATTGAGACTAGAGGCAAACAAGCTGAAGAAAATTATGAGCAAGATAATGTTAAATCCGTTATAGCAGTACCAAGTTATATTAGGACGTTTTCGATCCCCCTACCTTAAAAAGGGTAGGGCTGTTTCATTCTCAAGTAAGACAAATGGGGAGAGAGGGAAATGGGGAATTAGGGGGAAAAAAGAAGTAATAGAGGAAAAAATCGACAAATTTAGTTTTTTTCGACATTAGGAAAAATTTGAGCTATTTCAAAAATTTTCATAACAGTCTTAAAAGCAATTTGATCAACTGCTAATTCTTGGTGATTATTAATTAATTTGTGATATTTTTCAGCCATATACTCTTGTCATCATTACCCTATCTCCCATTTCCCCCATTCCCCCTATAATTATCGCTTTTTCTTTAGAATGAAACAACCCTGCCTTTTTCAAGGGGGGTTGGGGGCTCAAATTGTCCTTCTTTTTTATCTTAAAACATAGGGGCAATCGCCATTAAAATTAAATCAGGATGATCCATTTGTAACTGTTGTAAATTCCATTGATTATTAAATAATAAAACTGGACGTTGCCAATTATCTTTAACCGTAACACAATTAAACAAACGCCCCACTTTAGCTAAAGCATCCCAACCATCTTTAACCCAACGTGCCACAGATTGAGATAAAGGGGCTAAAGTAGTTTCCACACCATACTCATTTAATAAACGAAATTGTACTACTTCAAATTGTAATTGACCAACGGCAGCTAAAATTGGATCACGAATAAACTCATCAGCAGAATATAAAATTTGTACCGCCCCTTCTTCTTGTAACTGTTGAATACCCTTTTGAAATTGCTTAAATTTAGAGGGATTAGGATTTTTTAAATAGGCAAATAATTCAGGAGAAAAACAAGGAATACCCTCATATTGAATTTTTTTGCCCGTATAAATAGTATCCCCAATGGCAAAAACTCCCGGATTATTTAAACCAATCACATCACCCGGATAGGCTTCCTCAATCGACTCTCTTCCTTGGGCAAATAATTTTTGCGGACGAGATAAACGAATAGTTTTCCCCGTACGTCCATGATTTACGGTCATATCTTTTTCAAATTTTCCTGTACAAACTCGCACAAAAGCTACTCTGTCTCGATGTTTTGAGTCCATATTTGCCTGTAATTTAAACACAAAACCGCTAAAATCTGGATAAGTAGGTTCTAATTTCCCCTCCGTTGACTGGCGAGGAGTAGGTTTCAAAGCATATTCAGTAAAGGCTTCTAAAAATAGTTTTACGCCAAAATTAGTCATAGCACTACCAAAAAAAACGGGTGTTAGTTGCCCTTCGTGAATTTTCTGTAAGTCAAATTCTGCACCCGCTTCAGCTACTAATTCCAATTCTTCTAACATGGTTTGGTGCAATTGCTCATCTATATACTTTTTGAGTTGTATATCATTAGGAGACATGATTACTTCGGGAATCTCGGTGCTACCATGGGCTACCCTTTCAAATAAGTGATAAAGCTGTTGGCGGCGATCGAAAACTCCTTTAAAACGATCGCCCATCCCAATAGGAAAATTGACTGCATAAGTCTTTAAACCTAACTCCTGTTCAATTTCATCTAACAAATCTAAAGGTTCACGCCCAGGCCTATCTAATTTATTCACAAAAGTAAAAATTGGTAATTTTCGCAATTGACAAACCTCGAAAAGTTTACGAGTTTGAGGCTCTAATCCTTTAGCCGCATCAATTAACATTACTGCATTATCGGCTGCCGCTAAAGTTCGATAAGTATCTTCACTAAAATCTTGGTGGCCTGGAGTATCTAATAAATTGATTTGATATTGTTGATAATTAAATTGTAATACAGTTGAAGTAATAGAAATACCTCTTTGTTTTTCCATTTCCATCCAATCAGAAGTGGCACGACGTTGCTCACCTCGGGCTTTAACAGCTCCCGCTTGATGAATTGCTCCTCCATAAAGTAATAACTTTTCTGTTAAAGTAGTTTTACCAGCATCTGGGTGAGAAATAATAGCAAAATTCCGTCGAGTATTAACGGCTAATTCTAATTCTTTTTCGATCGCTAATGACATGAAGATTTATAGTTATTTTATTTATTATATGATAAGGGTTTCTCATAAGAAGTTTGTGACAAGAGGTTTAAACCCCTTGTTAACTTATGTTTTGAGCATCTGGCAACTAGATTATATTATGGTTTGTTAATTTCTGTAGCTAAGGGTTTTGGTTTCGGTTTTTCTTTGACATAAGGATAGTCTGGATTACTTAAATTAAGATAAACAATTTGATCCCTGCTTATTTTTTGTGGTAATTGCTTCATTTTAGCTAACATCTTTAACTGTTCAGGAAAAGTATTTAAACTATAAGCACCCAAATGAACTTTACCTAATTCTGTATCCAAAATTAAATTTGTCGGATTACTCCAATCAATTGTTTTAATTTTGACTTCTGATAATTTCACTAAGGAATATAAATTTTGCCAATGAGGTAAATATTGATCTTGAATCCCAATTATTTTTAGAGTGGGTAATTTTAATTTTTCTTGAGGAATATCTTGATAAAATTTGTTGTCCATTAAGATTCCTTGATCATCTAAATAACCCAATTGAATGATCTTATTTTGATTATTTTCTAATTTTGTTATTTGGGCGATCGCCACTGGTTGCCGTTCTGTAACTTCAATAATTAGTTCAGGGGGCAATATTTTTCTAGTAATCACCACATCGGCAAAAGGAGTATTATTTTTTAATTTTTGTTCCAAATTGGCGATCGTCATGGTAACTAAAGGTTGTGGATAAGAAAAAGGAATCAAAGATCGAACCTCTTGTTCAGACAAAAATTGATTCCCTTTGACTTTAATCTCATTTTGACTACGAATTACCCAATTAGGCAAAACCAATAACCACAAAGCACCTAAGGCAAAACTCGAAATCAATAAAGTCCGGGTAATTACCAAAAAAGCCTTTAATCTTCTTTCTTTTTTTAATTCTTTAGTTTTAGTACTGACAGCATAATTTGACCTTCTGGTTTTTTGAGAATTAGATTTTCGATAATTAGATTTTTTAGAAATGGGCGCAGTTTTTACCATCTCAAGTTAAATATTGACATAGGGTTTTCTTTAAATGAATTGTAAACGATAGTTAATCTATTTGAATATAAAAAAATTATAGTTAACTATAATTTATTGTAAAAAAAAAAACAAAAAAAGATTTAAAATGTTGATTCTAAGTATTTATTTCGATGACAATTTAACCTTTTTGTAACGTTTTTCCCTTATCACCCTATAATTTGGGGTGTTAATCTTTAATTTATAATGTTTCGTTAAAATTTATGGAAATTTTGTCATAATCTTAAACTTTGAGTTATGGTATAAATTAGAGGCAATTAATTTCGATATGAATTAGGCTAATAGATATATTTATTTAAACTATGATGATTACTAAACGAGGACTTATTTTGGGCGCAACGGCTTTTTTGATTACTAGCGTAGCCGTTACTGGTGCAGGATTACGTTATTCTCAGACTCAAGCATTTTTTAAAGAAAGTCCTAAAGAATTAGTGGACGAAGTATGGCAAATTATTAACCGTCAATATGTTGATGCTACTTTTAATCATGTAGATTGGCAAGAAGTCCGTAGCGAATATTTAGATAAAGAATACGCAACGAAAGAACAGAGTTATTTAGCTATTCGAGAAATGCTAAAAAAATTAAATGATCCATATACTCGTTTTATGAATCCCGAAGAATTTGCCAATATGCAAGTTGATACTTCTGGTGAATTAATAGGTATTGGGATTCAAATTTCTAAAGAAGAAAAATCGGATAATATAGTTGTTATAGCCCCTATTGAAGATACTCCTGCTTTTAAGGCTGGTATTCTATCTAAAGATATTTTGCTTGAAATTGACGGCAAAAGTACCAAAGGCATGGATATAAACGATGCTGTAAAAATGATCCGAGGTAAAGCGGGTACAAAAGTAAATCTTAAAATTCAACGTGATACCAAACAGTTAGATTTTACTATCGAAAGAGCTTCTATTGAAATTCACCCTGTTAAAGCTCGTTTAGATGAAAATCCTACGGGTAAAATTGGTTATATCCGTCTTAATCAATTTAGTGGTAATGCGGCTGAAGAAATGAGAGAAGCTATTCAAGATTTTGAACAAAAAGAGGTTAAAGGTTATATTCTTGATTTACGTTCTAATCCGGGTGGGTTACTTTATGCTAGCGTCGAAATTGCTCGCATGTGGATTAATGAGGGTAAAATAGTCTCTACCGTTGATAGAGTCGGAGAAGTTGAAGCTCATACCGCTAATAAGACTGCTATGACGAAAAAACCTTTAGTTGTTTTAGTTGACGGTGGTTCTGCTAGTGCTAGTGAAATTCTTTCTGGTGCATTACAAGATTATCACAGGGGTAAAATAGTCGGTACCCAAACTTTTGGCAAAGGTTTAGTCCAATCTGTACGCGGTTTAGGAGATGGTTCTGGTTTAGCGGTTACTATTGCTAAATATCTTACTCCTGAAGGTCGTGATATTAATAAACATGGTATTACTCCTGATGTTGTTTATGAGTTATCTGAGAGTGAAAAAGAAACTTTAATCAAAGATAGAGAAAAAATTGGTACTTTAGAAGATGCCCAATTTAAAAAAGGTTTGGATATTTTAAATGAGGAAATATCTAAATCTGTTGTTAGTAAATAGTTGACAGTTGACAGTTAATAGTTAATAGTTAATAGTCATTATTCTTTATCAATTTTTTTAAAATGGCTTACTATTGGTATAAATCGTTTCATTTAATTGGCATTGTGGTTTGGTTTGCTGGATTATTTTATTTAGTGAGATTGTTTGTGTATCACGCTGAAGCACAACAGGAAAGCGAACCTGCTAAAACCATTTTGTCTAATCAATATCAGATTATGGAAACAAGACTTTATAATATCATTACCACACCCGGTATGATTTTAACTGTCTTAATGGCGATCGGCTTAATTTCTACTGAACCAGAAATCCTTAAATCTAGTTGGTTACATATAAAATTTTTGTTTGTGGGTTTATTGTTAATTTATCATTTTTGGTGTGGCCGAATCATGAAAAAATTAGCAGAAAATCAAAGTAATTGGACAGGTCAACAATTTAGGGCATTAAATGAAGCCCCTACTATTTTACTGGTTTTAATTGTTTTATTAGCTATCTTTAAAAATAATTTACCTTTAGATTTAACTACTTGGTTGATTGCAGCTTTGGTCATTTTAATGGTAGCTTCAATTCAACTTTATGCGAAAAAACGCAAAAAAGATCAAGAAAAATTAGCCAATAATTAAAATAAAACCCTAGAAGTTTTTATTATCAATATCACGATTAAAATAATGATTGTATAAAATATAGGCAATCAATGACAGGAATACTTTATTTAGTAGCAACACCAATTGGCAATTTAGAAGATATTACTTTTAGGGCAATTCGTATTTTACAAACAGTAGATTTGATTGCTGCTGAAGATACTCGTCATACAGGAAAATTGCTTAATTATTATCAAATAAAAACACCAACAATTAGTTATCATCAACATAGTAATAAACATAAATTACAGGATATTTTAACTTCTTTAAAAGCAGATAAAAAGGTCGCTTTAGTAACAGATGCAGGTATTCCAGCTATTTCTGATCCCGGTTTTGAGTTGATAAAACTTTGTACAGAAAATGAAATTAACATTATTCCTATACCTGGTGCAAATGCTGCTTTAACGGCGTTAATTGCATCGGGATTAAATACAGATAAATTTGTTTTTGAGGGCTTTTTACCTACTAAGAATAAGTTAAGAAAACAGTGTTTATTTTATTTACAAAAAGAACCTCGAACTATGATTTTTTACGAAGCGCCTCATCGTGTACAAGAAACATTAATTGATTTTTTAGCTGTATTTGGAGATCAGAGAAGAGTCGTTTTGGCAAGAGAGTTAACAAAAATTTACGAAGAATTTTGGCGGGGGAATATTAAAGAAGCTATTAATTATTATGAAAATCACCAAGCCAAAGGAGAATTTACCATTATAGTAGAGGGAAATACTGAAAATCAAGAGTTAGATTTATCTGAAACCGATATAAAAAGGGAGTTAGAAAAATTGTTACAACAAGGTATGAGTAAAGTGGAGGCTAGTCGTCATTTAGCAGAATTTACAGCTTATTCTAAAAGACAAATTTATCAATTAGCTTTGGAAATGAGTTGATTTTATTTTTTAGTAGTGAAAATTTATAAACAAGATATTATGATTAGCAATAAGTTTTAAATTTGCTTATTAACTTGATCAAGTTTTTGTCGAAAATAAAATAACCAAAATAAGAAAAAAGGTGCAGTTAAAACAAGTAATTATTGCCTATAAAGCCCAAGATAAACATAGTCAAAAGTGGGCTGAAAAGTGTGCAAAAAGTTTAGAGGCTAGAGATTGCAAGGTTTTATTAGGCCCTAGTGGG
>CAZWLZ010000070.1:0-12594 GCA_964634505.1 uncultured bacterium
GCCCTGTAATAGCAATTAAAGGAGCACCATCTAAATTTGCATCTGCAACCCCTGTCATGAGGTTAGTAGCACCTGGCCCCAATGTTGACAAACAAACCCCTGCTTTACCTGTTAAACGTCCATATACGTCAGCCATAAAAGCTGCCCCTTGTTCGTGTCTTGTGGTGATGAACTTAATAGAAGATTTTTTGATAGCTTCTAAAAGATGTAGATTTTCTTCCCCAGGAAGTCCAAAAATATATTCTACTCCTTCATTTTCAAGACATTTGATTAATAATTCTGCTGTATTCATTTTAGCTGAGAAATTTTGATAATTTACTTTAGTTATGAGTTTGTTATTATATCTATCTATTTTGATTTATTCTTTATGGAATCATTGATCATCAATTTGTAATATTTATTGTCAAACTCACTACCTCTAATTGTACGCAAAGATAGAGACAAAAATTAAATTATTTGGCAATATTATAGTAATTAGCATGATAATTGTTATAAAAAATTATTTATTAACACAATTTATTCTCATTTTTAATTTAATATTTGAGATATAAAAAAATAATGTATAAAATTTGAGCAAAAAAAGATTATGAATAAAGAATTTTTATCTAATTGGATATGTGAATGGTTGGCAAAACAAATCAATAAACCATTAACAACAATTAATCCAAAAGAATCTTTTATTTCTTATACTTTAGATTCTATTATTGCCATGAGTTTAGTAGGAGATTTAGAAGACTTTTTAGGGTGTCGATTATCGCCTACTTTAGCTTGGGATTATCCTAGTATTGATGCTTTAGTTGAAGATTTACTCACAAGAAATGACTTAAATATTAATCAAAATTCTAATAGTAATAATCAAGATAAAACTCATGAATTATTATCAAATTTAGATCATCTTTCTGAGTCTGAAATGGATTCTTTATTAGCAGAATTATTAGTTAATAATTAATAGGTAATGGGTAATAGGTAATACGTAATAGGTAATTAAATTAAAATATAGGGTTTTCACAATTAACTGCTTTTTTTTATTTCCGTTTTTCAGATTTTAAAAAAATTTAATTTTATGTCTCCTAAAACCTTCTTCAAACCTAATTCCTTCTTAGTAAAATAAAGTAAATTTAATCATCAAAAATGCAAAACAAATTGGGAGAATTAACTCCAGAAAAAAAAAGAGAATTACTTAAAAAATTATTAGAAGAAAAGCAAAAAAATTTATCTCGTTATCCCTTATCACCAAATCAAGAAAGATTATGGCAAAGTTTAAAACTAGATATTAATACTGCTATGTATAATATTCCTTTTGCTTATTATTTAGAAGGAAAATTAAACCTAGAGATATTAGTAATAAGTATTAAAAAAATTATTAGAGATAATGATAATTTAAGGTGTCATTTTATTATTGAAAATAGAGAAATACAACAAGAAATATTAACTCAATTTGATTGGAAACTAGATATAGAAGATTTATCAAACTTAGATGAAAATGAAAAAAATAGCATAAAAAATGAATTAATCAAAAAAGAATCTGAATATATATTTAACTTAGAAGAAGTGCCATTATGGAAAATAAAACTACTTAAATTAACTGAAGAAAATTATTTATTTATACTTAATATGCACCATCTTATATCAGATCGTTGGTCGGTAGGAATTTTCATGCAAGAATTAGCTATTAACTATCAACAAATAGTAGAAAATAATAAACCAACTTTTACTAAATTAGCAAAAAAATATCAAGATTTTTCAACATGGCAAAAAACATGGTTAAAAACAGAAGAAGCAAAACAACAACTTAATTATTGGCAACAAGAATTAGCAGAAAAAATACCAGATTTAAAGTTACCGATTGATATACAACTAAATTTATTAACTTATAAGGCAAATCGACAATATTTAGTATTAGATGAAAAATTAACTTTAGCACTTCAAAACTTAAGTAAAAGTTGTGAAATTAGTTTATTTATTTTATTATTTAGTGCCTTTCAAATTCTTTTATTTCAATATAATCAACAGGAAAAATTTATTATTTCTTCTCCTATAGCAGGAAGACATTTAGGGATAAGTAAAGAAGTAATTGGTTACTTTAATAATATTTTACCTTTGAAAGTTAATTTAACGGAAAATCCTACCTTTAAAGAAGTATTTGATAGAGTTAATTTTTTTACAAATAAGGCATATCAAAATCAAGATATTCCTTTTCAATATTTAACTGAATTAATCTCTACTCCTTTAGCTAGAGTTATGTTTGCGTTACAAAATCTTCAAAATTTAACTATAAAATTACCTAATCTTAAAGTTAATTATCAAGATTTACATAATGGTAAAACTAATTTTGATTTATTTTTATTTATGGAAGTAAAATCTAATAAGTTAGAGGCAATTTTAGAATATAAAACAGATTTATTTAATCCCCATACGGTTAGAAATATTTTAAATAATTTTGAGATTTTATTACAAGAAATAGTTAATAATCCCCATAAAAATATTAAGCAACTTCCCCTATTAAAAGAGAAAAATACTTATGCTGAATTTAATAGTAATTTTGCTAAAAATCAGTGTCAAAAAATTATTATTTCTCCTCGCACTTTACTTGAAAAACAATTAACAGAAATTTGGCAAGAAGTTTTAAATATAGAAATAATCAGCATCAAAGATAATTTTTTTAGTTTAGGTGGCCATTCTTTGTTATCTGTTAAATTGATTGATAAAGTGGAGGAAAAATTAGGAATAAATTTGTCTCTTAAAACTCTACAACAGCTTACTACTATTGAAGAAATGGCACTTAATATTATTAGTGAGACGAAAGAAAACAATCAAGATACAAGTAAAAATATTTATGCTTATGATTTGAGTTATCAAAATTACCGCCGTTTATTATCAAGTATTACTTCAAGAGAGGAAAAAAGGGTAGGAGATAAGGGTATTATTTTAGAAATAAATGAGGGTTTAAAGAATAAGAATAATGTCTTTTTTATTGGGAATCAATTTAATTTTTTAAAGAATAGTATTAAGATTGATAATCCTATTTATACGTTACCAAATACTTGGATGGAAATAGAAAATCCAGCTACTTATATTAAAGATTTAGCAAAATTTTATAGTGAAGAAATAATCAAATTAAATCAATATAAACCTTTAATCTTAATTGGTTATTGTTTTGAGGCTTTGGTTGCTTGGGAAATAGCTCAAATTTTATCAAAACAAAATATAAAAATCGACGAATTAATTATAGTAGAAAGAGAAGGAACAAATCCAAAATATCATCGTTATCATTATATTTATCTATTTTTTGTTATTAAATGGAATAATTTTATCAATAATAAAAATACAAATAAGTTTAAACAAATACTACTTTTTCTTATTAATAAAACAGATAAATTTTTAAAAAATTTATCTGCTAAAAAAACTATAAAAAAAGAGTTTAAAAGAATTAATAAAAATGATGATTTACCTCAAGGTTTAGAAACAATTAAATTCGCTATTAATAGTTATTATCCTAATATTTATAATGGTAAAGTTAGCTTTATTTTTGCAAGAGAAAATAAACTTAATTCTTTCTTATTTCCTCTGGCTGGTTGGGAAAATGTAAGTAAGGGCAAAAATAAAATTTATATGGTTTCTGGTGCACATCAAGATTTATTAATTGAATCCCAAAGTTCAAATAAATTAGCCCAAATTTTGACAACTTTAATTCGTGATTAAATTAATAAAATTGTCTAACGCTGTAATCATACTAGGAGGCCAACGGCGATTATTTTTTACCCAGTCTAAATCTTGATAACGCCTATCCATTCCTACTGTGGCAACCCAATTACTCTCGGCTTCTCCTTTTAATCCTTTCTGCCATAATACGGCTGTTAAGGCTGCCCGTATATCGGGAAATAAAGGATATTTGCGAGCAATATTTTTCATTTGTTGCAATGCTTCATCAATTTTTCCCAATTGATGCAATGTCAAGGCTTCATTACTTCTAGCAATGGCAAAATCTCTGTCTAAAAATGTGGCTTGTTGATAGTCTTTTAATGCTTCTTCCCATTTTTCTAATCCCGCTTTTGCATTACCTCTATTGTTATAAGCCATAGCATCATTGGGATCAATTGTCAATACTTTATTATAATTGGCGATCGCCTCTTGATATAACCCTTTTCCTTCTAAGGCTGTACCAAGATTGAGGTAAGAATCTGCTATCATGGGTGCTAATTTAATCGCTTCATTATAATCGGCGATCGCCTCATTTAATTTATGTTGACTAACTCTGGCATTGCCTCGATTACTCCATACGGCTGGATTGGTAGGAAATTGATGAATTAAGTCACTCCAATAGGTTTCGGCTTGAATAAAATTACCTTTTTGCGTAGCTAATAAGGCTTTTTTGGCGATCTCCTCCCCTTGTTGGATTTGTTTTTCGGTAAAATTGTCTAATGCTAAAGCTGGTATAGTATTTAGAAATACTAAAAAAGCGAATAAAATACTAATAATTAATTTGATCATTGACAAAAATTTTTGTTTATTCCTTGACTAAAAAACATCATCAACTATTCACTATACATTATCAATTATGAAAGTAACTATTACAAAATTAAGACAATGGAAAATTGAGAAGCGTAAAATTATTGCTTTGACAGGCTGGGATTATGCGATCGCCAAAATGTTAGATGAAAATGGAGTTGACTTAGTTTTAGTGGGAGATTCTTTAGCGATGGTAGCCTTAGGCCATCCCACCACCTTACCCGTCACTTTAAAAGAAATGATTTATCATACTCAAGCGGTATCAAGAGGCGTAAAAAGAGCCTTAATCGTTTGTGATTTGCCCTTTATGAGTTATCAACCCAGTAGAGAAAAAGCGATAGAATCCGCCGGAAAAGTATTAAAAGAAACGGCTGCCCAAGCTGTTAAAATTGAAGGAGGAACACCTTGTATTATTGAAACTATCAATCATCTTACAGAACTAGGAATCCCCGTAATGGGACATATTGGTTTAACGCCACAATCAGTCAATATGCTAGGTTACAAGCAACAAGGTACAACCGAAATAAGCCAAACTAAAATTTTTAATGAGGCGATCGCCTTAGAAAAAGCTGGAGTTTTTGCCCTAGTTTTAGAACATATTCCCAAAGAATTAGCTGAAAATATTACTACTCAATTATCAATTCCTACCATTGGTATTGGTGCTGGAATACATTGTGATGGACAAGTATTAGTAACCGCAGATTTATTAGGAATGACTGAACAATTACCGCCTTTTGCCAAATCTTATGCTAATTTAAAAGAAACAATTGGTAATGCAATTATCAATTTTATTGATGATGTTAAATCAGAGAAATTTCCTGATAATTAAAATTAGTAATTAATAAAAAAAATGATCAAAATAAATAAAGAAACAGAATCAAATTATATACTTTCTGCTAATAATTTATCAAAAAAATTTGGCGGTTTAAAAGCAGTAAATAATGCCATGATTAGAGTTAAAGAAGGAACGATTACAGGTTTAATCGGTCCTAATGGTGCAGGGAAAAGTACCTTATTTAATTTATTATCAAATTTCATCAAACCTGATCAAGGAGAAGTTATTTTTAATGATAAATATATTCATCAAATGCCCTCTCATCAAATAGCAAAAAATGGTTGTATTAGAACTTTTCAAGTCGCCCGAGTTTTATCCCGTTTAACCGTGTTAGAAAATATGTTATTAGGCACACAAAAACAAACAGGAGAAAAATTTTTCCAAGTTTTGATTAATAGAAAAAAAATTTATAAAGAAGAAAAAGCAAATAAAGAAAAAGCCTTAACTATTTTAGAATCTGTTGGCTTAATTGATAAAACTTATGATTATGCGGGGGCTTTATCGGGAGGGCAAAGAAAATTGCTAGAAATGGCTCGTACTCTAATGACTGATCCCAAATTAATCTTACTAGATGAACCTGCTGCTGGGGTAAATCCAACATTAATTAACCAAATTTGTGAGCATATTATTAATTGGAATAAACAAGGTATTTCTTTCTTAATTATTGAACATAATATGGATGTAATTATGTCTTTATGTGATCATATTTGGGTATTAGCAGAAGGTAGTAATTTAGCTGATGGCACTCCTGCTGACATTCAAAATAATTCACAAGTTTTAGATGCTTATTTAGGTACAGTTAATAGTTAAAAAATCTACTTGGATATAACAGTATTGATTTATTTATGATGCTATGTCAGAGTAGTTTTTAATTTTATCAAAAAAAGAAGAGACTGAAACGATTGATCGCCAAAACACTTCAAAAAATTTCACTTGAGGTAAATTAGCCCGAAGAAATAATTATGATAGTATGGTTTAAATTCAATATAATTAATTGAATATACACAAGATATATTAATTAAATTTATTATTAATCGAAGTTTAAATATTATGGTAGCTTTAACCTCTAAACTTCCTATTGATTTGCCTACTGAAGACGATTTACCTTCTGATGATAACGAAAAAATGGAAACTTCACGTCATAAATATCAAATGGATTTACTCCTAGAAACTATTTATCCTTGGCTAGAAAAACGTCAAGATGGTTATGCTGCGGGTAATATGTTCGTTTATTTTAGTGCAGAACAAGTCAAAAATCAAGACTATAAAGGACCAGATTTTTATTGTGTTTTAGATGTACCACAAAATGAACGTAAAAGTTGGATAGTCTGGCAAGAAGGCAAAGCCCCTGATGTAATAATTGAATTAATATCAGAAAGCACCGCTAAAAAAGATAAAATAGACAACAAATTAATTTATCAAAATCGGATGCGAGTACCAGAATATTTTTGGTATGATCCTTTCAATCCCAATGATTGGCAAGGTTTTTCTCTTGTTAAAGGAGTCTATCAACCTTTACGATTTGATGAACAAAATCGTTATATTAGTGAACAATTACAATTAGCTTTAGTGCGTTGGGAAGGAGTTTATCGTGGTGTTGATACGGTTTGGATACGTTGGCAAACTTTAGAAGGAGAATTACTACCCACAGATAAAGAAGCGATGGAAGCTGAAAAACAACAAGCTGAAGTTGAAAGACAACGGGCTGAAGCTGAAAAACAACGGGCTGAAGTTGAAAAACAACGAGCTGATGAGGCACAAATGGAAATTATTAGATTAAAAGAATTATTAAAAAATTCTAGTATTCAATCTCCCGATTAACCTTTTATATCAAGTTCGGATAATTGGGGTAATTCATAAATTACCTTTACTGTAACAAGGGATTCAAACCCCTTGTTAATGTCCAAAGCATCTTAATGATTACTATAAATATTTAAACTAAATTAATATTCTCTGTACTTTTGGCGATCGCCATAATGCTACCAAAAAGATCATAACCTTGTCAATAATTACATAAGTTAATATAATTTCAAGAAAGTTTACTTAAATTAATCATTGGTGGAGGATTCTTGAATTATTCTGATTTCTCTTTTTGGTGGATATTATTAACATTTTTTATTCCTTTTTTGACTATTAGGGCGATCGCCAAATCGTTCAATGTATGGGGAAAAATATTTGATGCTTTAGGATTAGCAACTGTATCATTAATCTTATTTTATAATGCAAGTCCAGCAAGTTTTATCATTTTTGCCTTAGAAGTAATCATTAATTATATAATGGTATATTGGCTGTTAAAAACAGAAAAAGATCAAGCCAAATTAATTGCCACAGGGTTAATTATTTTCAATGTAGTGGTATTAGCCTATTTTAAATATCTTACTTTTTTCGTAGAAGACGTAGTCGGATTATTAATTAATATACCCACCGATTGGAAACAAACTTTTCCCATCCCTGTTAGCAATAGAATCCCCCCCGGATTATCTTTTTTTACCTTTCAGATGGTTGCTTTTGTAGTAGATTCCTTAGTCTCCAGAAAGAAAAAACCTCTCAACTTTATTGACTATATTAACTTTATCTCTTTTTTCCCTCAAATTGTAGCAGGACCAATAGAAAGAAAAATAAGTTTTTTCCCACAAATTGAGGCATTTCAATTCAAATTTAAAGTTGAAAATTTTTACGAAGGCTTAAAATGGCTATCTTTAGGAGTATTTTTCAAATTTGTTTTAGCTGATAACCTAGCGGAATTTATAGACTTAAAAGAATTTAATAATCCTTGGGTAATTTGGTTTCAAGCCTTCTTATTTACCCTAAGAATTTACTTTGACTTTGGCGGTTATAGTTTTATTGCCGTAGGTTTAGCATGGTTTTTAGGCGTAAAATTAACTATCAATTTTCTCGCACCTTATACATCAGTAAGTATCAATGAATTTTGGCGGCGTTGGCACGTTACTTTAAGCACTTGGTTTAGAGATTACGTCTTTTTACCCTTAATGAATCTTAAAAAGGAATGGGCTGGTTTCTTTTTATTTCTAACCTTTACTCTGTCAGGTTTTTGGCATGGTGCAGCTTGGAATTTTATTATTTGGGGTGCGTATCATGGAGCGTTACTATTAATCATACGTTATTTAGGACGACCATTTTCTAAATTTGTGGGTAATTATGTCAAAAAACCCGATTTTATTTCATGGTTATTAACAATTACTTCGGTAACATTAGGTTGTCTGTTTTTTATGGAAACCAATAGTAGTAGATTATTCACCAAATTACAAACAATTTTTAATCCTTTTAATTATTCTATTGGCAATTTAACCTCATTTTTACAATCCTATAGTATTAATGAAATTACCGCCTTAATTTTTATTTTAATCTTAGCAAGTGGAGCATTATTATTAGAATTTATGGCAGTTTGGCAGAAAAAATTTGAATATGAATTACTACTTTCTCCTAACTTATCACCCATACTATTAGCATTAACATTTTTATTCGCTTCCACCGCCACAGGTGATTTTATTTACTTTGAATTTTAATTATTAATTAAATCCATTATGAAACCAATTAAATTACTTCCTTGGGTTATAAGTCTTACTATTGCTTGGTTAATAGGTTTTTACTATAATACCTCTTTTGGCGGTTTAGTCGGCTGGATGCGTAAAACTTATGAACAAAAAATTACTTTAGCTGGTAATATTAAGGCTGAAAAAAGACTAATCTTAGTAGGAGGATCAGGAGTAAATTATACTTTTAATAGTGAATATTTAACTAATAAACTAGGCTTTCCCGTGTTTAATCTCGGATTAGATGGCAAACTTGGTTTAGACGTGATTTTGCCCCTTATTTCGGAACAAATAAAACAAGGTGATATAGTTTTATTAGTGCCTGAATACTTGATGTTACTCGATGATGACGGTTTAGGCACAATTTCAACTCACTTTACTGTTGCCATCAATCAACCCACTTTAACTAAAGTATCCGCCAAAAAGTTTTTAGAAGATACTTGGATGTTAGGCTTACCCGGTTTAAAATCCATAGTAAAGTCTGGTGTTGATTTAACCACTAAAGGCTACTTTGACGAATATTACGCTGATCCTATCACACCATGGGGCGAACCTACTAAAGTATGGACTAGAAATAGTAAATGGCGCCCGATGGATTTACCTCAAAGCATTACTCCTCATTCTGTCGAAAGTATTACTAAATTTAAGCAAAATGTAGAAGCTAAAGGAGGCACTTTAATTTTATCTTTGCCTATAATTTATGGGCAAACAGATGAAATAACCATGAATAATGTAAGAGACACAGCTACTAAACTTGCACAAATTGCTCCTTTGATTTATGATCAAAAAACTTTAAATGTTTGGACTGATTCTAGTTTATTTGCTGAAACTCATTACCATCTTAACCCTCAAGCTAGGATTTTAAGATCACAAGAAGTTATCGAACAATTGCAACCTATTTTAACTCAATTAGGAAAATAATATCTTTATTTTTGATCCTAAAAATGTATATTTTAATTAATAAGTAAAACCAATATAAATTAAATTTATGATAGTAGAAAAAGTTAACCAATTACAAGATTTTTTAAAACAAAAACAAGTTCATAATCGTATTCCTGATTGGTTTTGGGCAAAGAAAATTGTTAATAATGATATTAGTTTTCATAAGTTAAATTATGATCAAACTACGGGCAATATTTTTATTAAACCTTTTAATTTTTTCCTATCTAAAGATAATACTAATTATGATTTTTTGTTAAAAGAAAAAAATGTTAGATTTGCTAATAATTTGAATCAAGATTATCAAAGTAAATTTGGTAGTAATGACAAGGGAGAATTAACTGTTAATGTTGGTGGGATTCAAGTTGTTATAAAATGTGAACAGGATTTAGAAATTATTAAGGAAGTTTTTATACAAGGTGTTTATAATTTTATTTTTGATCAACCTCTTGCTGTGATTGATATTGGTATGAATACGGGTTGGGTAAGTCTTTATTTTGCTACTCAAGCTAATGTTAAAGCTGTGTATAGTTTTGAGCCTTTTAAAGCTACTTATGAAGAGGCAGTTAATAATTTTAGTTTAAATCCGCAATTGAGTCAAAAAATTCATCCTTTTCATTATGGTATCGGTGGCAAAGATGAAACTGTCAAGGTTGAATATAATTACGAGTTAAAGGCTAGTATTGGGGTTGATGGTATTCCTGAGAATATGAAAAATAAATCAGACGCATCTTTAATCACGGAGGAAATTGTCTTAAAGAGTGCTAGTGATGTCATGAAGCCTATTTTTGATCAACATTCGGATATAGATTTTATGGGCAAAATTGATTGCGAAGGTTCAGAATATGCTATTTTTGAGTCTTTAGATTCGGCTAATTTGTTAAGTCGTTTTAAAATTATTATCATGGAATGGCATGAAAAAGGGCCAGATAAATTGGTAGAATATTTGACTAAAAATAATTTTACTATCTTTTCTCGTCGTCCAAAAAGTAAGACTATTGGGATGATTTATGCCGTTAGAAATAATTAATTATTAGGGAATTAACCATTTTAAATTATCTTTTCCCTCCTATTGCTTATCTTATTAGCGATCGCCATTTACATTAATCAGTAGAAGTTGCTTTATGGCAGTCTATCATCTTTAGAAATAGAAGTATGGCTAAATGTTGGTGACTCTTTGATTATTTGGCGATCGCCAATATATTTTAGCCATTAATCAATTGAATCTTATCAAAAAATAAAGGTTTCTAATCCAAATCATAAAGATTAAAATTTGATAAGACTTCTTGCAAAAGTCTCAGGATATCGCCAATTGTTTCTTCAAAGAAAGTTCATAATTATCAATGCCAGCAATCAAATTTAATCTTAATCCAAAACGTTTTCTTCGGTTACGATATCGTGATGACAGTATTCTAAATATTTTCAAATGGCGATGAATATATTCAATTAATTTTTTCAGCTTTGACAATCTTTACCATGTCATTAAATGTTGAAGGATAAACTCCACAATATCGTTTGAAATCTGTTGGCTTTAATTTTTTTACTTTTTCATAATTCATGTTCTATTCTTACCATTTTTCTTTCTTTTACTTCTACAATCTTACTTTCGCAAGAGGTCTAATAATAATCAAATTATGACTAGAAATTATCAAAAGCTATTCTTTCTTCTCTATTTTACCAGTTCCCTAGTTAAACTAAAAAAATAGAATAAAACAGCCCTGCCTTAAAGAACCCATTTGGTATCTTTTGTAAATATTATCTGGCATTAAAACCTTGAAATAAATTTCTCCGCTGAAAGCTAAAGTTTGCCTTAGCTGACTGAATCTTAACCCGTTTTAACGGGTTTTAGCTATTAGCAAAAAATTTATTTTTTGTAATTTGAAAGATGATTAAATGTTTTGTGATGATTTTTATGGCGATCACTGAAAGTGGCAGGCTTCGCCTGATCGCCTTTCTTAAAATAGATCTCAAATGGGTTCTAAAAAAGGGGAGATAAGAGGAAAGTTGATCCCCTTTGCCCTTAAAAAGGGGATAATGTAAATCTCATTAAATTTTTTATGATCATTTGGCTTTGGCGATCGCCATTAAGAGGTTGATTAATACTTATGAATTGTAATAAATTGTTACTTTTCTTAAGGTAAAGTGACCTATTCTATTATGCTAATAATCGGAGTAAATTTTTAACATTATTACATAAATCCGGAGGTTAAATCATTGGCTATTCCTCTTTTAGAATATTCTCCTTCTAGTCAAAATGTGCGTGTAGCAGGTTATGAAGTAGGTGGAGATGAACAACCAAGAGTTTATAACACTGAGAGTGTTTTTTCCCCTAACGATTACGATCAATTAATTCAAGCGGCTTATCGCCAAATCTTTTTTCATGCTTTTAAATCAGATCGTCAAACCCTATTAGAATCTCAATTACGTAATGGAATAATTACAGTTAGAGACTTCATTCGGGGTTTATTATTATCAGAAACTTTTAAAAATAGCTTTTACGATAAAAATAGTAACTATCGCTTTGTAGAACATTGTATTCAAAAAGTTTTAGGACGTGATGTTTATAACGAAAGAGAAAAAATTGCTTGGTCAATTGTCGTAGTAAACAAAGGTATTAAAGGATTTGTCGATGAATTATTAGATACTCAAGAGTATTTAGATAACTTCGGTTATGATGTAGTTCCTTTTCAACGTCGCCGTTACTTGGCATCCAGAGAAAAAGGAGAAATGCCCTTTAATATCAAATCACCTCGCTAT
>CAZWLZ010000071.1:0-12452 GCA_964634505.1 uncultured bacterium
TATGGAACTTATATTTAGAAGTAGCATAGAAACCATATCATATCTAGGAAAATGATTTGACTACTTTCTTTTTTATTTCACAACAACTCTAATCTAAAAAACATCCCCTTTATGCAAGGGTAAACAATTTACGAGAGAAATGGAAAAGGCTTATCAACAAATGTGGCAAATTTATGTTGATAAAAATCAATAATTTATAGATTTAGATTAGATTTTTTCTTTTTATGGCGATCGCCAAAGAGCATCAGCAATTTTCAAAGCATATAAACTTGAATCATTATTAATATACAAAGGTTGATCATTAATTAAGTATTCTAAAACAGCTTGAGTATCTTTTAAAAATAAACCTTCTCGGGCGGATACTTCTAAATTTTTTGTTTCTTTTTCCGTTATTAAAAATCCTTTTTCACCTTCAAATAATAATTTTCCTTTATCTCCCTGAATTTCTAAAATTCGTTCAGATGAAGTAAAAACTTCCCCTTTTCCATAAACAAGACTAGCAATTAAACCATTATCAAATGTTAACTGTGCTTGGCATAAACAAGCCTTAAAGTAGTCCTTTTCTGATGAATCCCAAAAACGAACCTGAGAATTTACCCTAGCCACATCGCCAAATAAATGAGTAAATCTGTGAATCCTTGAAAGTGCAGCAATAAAAGGAAAACCATATTGATCATGATTATAAGTCCATTTGATCGGGGCTGGATTTTGAGGTAAAATTGTGGTATAGCGAGCAAAAAAAGGATTACCAATTTCAGCTAAATTTTTTAAAATAGCTTGATGAATACCCCCAATTATTTCAATATGTTCTACATGAAGTAATTTTTTTTGAAATTTGGCAAATTTAACCAAATCTTCCCCTTCTGCGTAATTCAAAGCTAAAGGATACTCAACTATAACGTGTTTTTCCGCTTCTAAAGCCTTACGAACCATTAAACCATGATATTTATTAATATTACAAATACAGACTAAATCAAGGTCAAAATTATTAATTAAATCTTGCCAAGATTCTACACAATTAATATTATAAATAGCAGCGAAATTTTTAGTTTTTTTCCAATCATTTCCAGCTACTACTATTAAGTCACTATAAGAAGATGTTTGAAAAGATTCTGCTCTTTTTTTAGCAGCATATCCAGTACCGATTATGCCTACTTTTAATCGTTTTTTAATCATTCTAAATACTTTTTACTTAATTTGAGTTTTTATTTATTAGGTTTAATTTGCTCAAAAAATCCTTGAGAATTATTATTCTGAGGTTGATTATTATTAAATTTATATTGTTTTTTTAACTCTAAATCTCCCCCCTTATTAACTTTATAATGTTTACCAATATAACCTGTTTTCTCATAAAAAATTTGATGAATATATTGATCTAATTCTGCCTCACTTTGGAAGGATGACCGATAATAATCTTTAATTTTTTCTTCGATGCCAATTTCTTTTAATCGATCATGTAAACCTACTTTATTTCCTGTAACATAAGCAAACATGGCTTTAAAATCTGTTAAAAATTCTTTCACTATCGGAAAAGGAATGCCACCAATTGTCAGGGTATTTAAACTACTATTGGTTAGTAAAATTGTTCCACTGAGAATAATAATTAAAGTAACAAAATAAGTAATAATTATTAATTTTTTATTATTCCTTTTTTGATGACGATAAATATTCATAAATATGATTTATTTTCAAATAATTGAATTTTGATAATCATTGTTGATTATACTAATTTAATTTGATTTTTAGAAATCAAAAGATTTATTAATTTAAAATTTCTGCTAATTGATGTTGTTGCCATAAATTCTGATATAACCCTTTATTTTTTAATAGTTCATTATGACTACCAATTTGAACTATTTGCCCTTTATCCATTACAAAAATTCGATCAGCATTTTTCACCGCCGCTAATTGATGAGTAATAAAAATAACAGTCTTTTTTTGCTCATTTTTTAAGTTATTTAAGATCTGATTTGCTGTTTTATTGTCAACACTAGAAAGGGCATCATCTAAGATTAAAATTGGTGCATTGGTAATCAATCCTCTAGCTAAAGCACTACGTTGTCTTTGCCCTCCCGAAAGTATAATTCCTCTCTCTCCTACTACGGTTTCATATTGTTTAGGAAAAGTCATTATTTCTGTGTGAATTTGTGCTTTTTTAGCGGCTAATTCCACCTCTATTTCTGATAGTAAAGGATCACCATAACGGATGTTATTCTTAATAGTTGTAGAGAATAAAAAACTCTCTTGAGGTACATAGGCGATCGCCTTTCGTAAGTCTTCTAATTTAACTTTTGTAATATCAAAATTATCAATAAATAATTGATTTTCTTCTATCTCTAATAAACGAGTAATAGCATTAGCTAAAGTTGTTTTTCCTGAACCAATTGATCCTACAACTGCAACCGTTTCTCCAGCATTTATCGTAAAATTAAGATTATTTAAAATCAATTCTTGACTATTAGGATAAGAATAAGACATATTAATTGCTTCAATTTTTCCCTTAACTTGATTAAAATCTAAGGGCAAAGAATCATCATTATTCTTAATAGTTGATTCAGTCATTAAAATAGATTCTACTCTGTCAATACTTATCTCACCTCTTTGATAAGTAGTAATAGTAAAACCGAGTAAAGCAGTAGGGAAAACTAATCTTTCTACATAAATAATTAAAGCAATAAAATCCCCTACAGTAATAACTCCTTTTTGAATATCAATTGTACCAATCCAAAGTAAAATTAAAAGACTAATATTAGCAATTCCTTGGATTACTGGAAAGAGGAAATTTCTTGTTTTTGCTAACTTTAAATTAGCCCTTAATAACTGTTTATTCTTAATATTAAATGCTTCTTTTTCATTGCTTTCTTGAGCATAAATTTTGATTAAAGAAATGCCACTCATATCCTCCTGAATTAAAGCACTTATATTAGATAATTTTTCTTGAACATCCGATTGTTGATCTTTTAATTTACCACTAAATAATTGTACAATTATTAACATTAATGGATAAACGGCGATCGCCAAAAAAGTTAACTTTACATTAATAAGTAACATCACAGGTAAAGTCAAACCGTAAGCAAAAATAATATTAATTAAACTAAGAATAGAAAAGCCTACCAAACTGCGAATATTATCAACATCACTGGTAGCACGAGTAATTAAATTGCCCGAATTATTAACCGAAAAAAAATCAGGTTGGAGACTCAATAAATGTTGAAAAATTCGTTGTTTTAAATCAAATTCTACTTGTCTTCCCATGCCAAAAATAACCAGTCGTGACAACATCCTCATAGCCCACATGATACAAGCAAGAAGAAAAAGAAAAATGACGACATTAATTAATTTCTGAAAATCAAAAATAGATTGTAAATCATTGATACTATCTCGAATCAACCAAGGAATATAAACGCCAATAGCATTAACCACAAGTAATAAAAGAATACCCCACCATAACTTATCTAAATAAGGAGTTAAATAAGAAATTAATTTTTGAAATCTTGAGTTAGCCATTTAGAAACTTTAACACAATTTTATATTGATACTATTTTTACATTAAAATAAACAATTATGACAGAATAATTAACTGTGATAAGCATTAAATTATTAATGATTAACTAATAAAAATTAAAGATAAATTATGTTAATTATTAAAAACTCATGTTATATTATTAATGAAAGTTTTTAGTAATAAAAATAGACAAAAAAAAAGGCTTTTAAGATGAAAAATAGTAGTTTATACCAATGGGATCAAATTCAAGAGGAAATAATCTTATTATCTGTTCAATGGTATATTTCTTATCCTTTAACTTATTCTCAATTAAAAAATGCCATGGAAAAAAGAGGATTTAAGATTAATTCAGATAGCATGAATAATCTTATCCATCAATATTCAATAGCAGCACAAAAAAAATTTAAAGAAACATCAAGTCAAAGAAAAGGAGGTTGGCGAGTAGTGCAAATACCTTTTCAAATTAAAGGAAAAAAAAAATATCTTTATAGAGCATTAAATGCCCAAGGAAATACCTTAGATTTTATGATTTCTAGTAATAGAAATACACAAAAAGCTAAAAGTTTTTTTAGTGAAAATTTATCTTCAAATCGATTAATTCAATCTCAATTAGTAGAAAAAAGAAAACATATTACTAAAAAAAATACCTTTAATTTAATAGTACAAATTATCACTGGTTTATTGTTATTTATTAGTGCAAGTTATGCGGTAAACTTATTAGGAAATCAGACAAAAATTAAGAGAAAAAGTGAGATAAATTATCAAGAAAAAAACAATCAATTGCAATCATCTGATCGAACAGCGTCCATAAATTTATTACCACCAGAAAAAGCCTTTTTAGATACAATTGCTTGGGCTGAAGGCACTTTAAATCCACATGGTTATAATCTTTTGATAGGAGGGGAAAAAATTGAAGATTTAAGCGCCCATCCTCAAAAATGTATTCCTGTTAAATTAGGGGATAAATCAACCTGTAGTACTGCTTTTGGTCGTTATCAAATTTTAGATTTTAATGGTCAAAATATGTCTTTTACTCCAGAAAAACAAGATCAATGGGCTATTAATAAATTAGAACAAATTGGAGTTTTATCTAAAATTAATGAAACAAATATAAAAGAGGCGATTTTTATGTCTTGTAAAGTGTGGAGTTCGTTTCCTTGTCATGAAAATGACAGTCAAGGTTATTATAATCAACCAGTAAAATCGCTCCAAGATTTAGTTAGTAAATATGAAGAAAGATTACTACTTTATCAATGAAGAAATAACCCGTATTAATTAATCAATTCTAATTAGAAATTAACCTTGACTTATTATTATGATTAAAGACAAATTTTTTTCCTTAAATAATTACAATAATTCTTGGTCTTGGAAATTTATTGTAATTGGAATTACTACTTTTTTTTTATTTCCTCCCATTGGAAGTCTTAGTTTTTTTCTGGCTTTAATTATTATTGGAAAACAAGAATATAAGACTATTTTAAAAAATAATTTAACTAAAATTTTTTGCTTATTTAGTATTTGGTTAATTGTAACTTCTTTCCTTGCTTATAAACCAACAGAAGCTTTTTTAGGATTAGCTAATTTTTTACCTTTTATCGCTTTATTTCTTACTTTTCAAGTAATAATTAAAAATTTAGATCAATTGTTTTTAATAGCTTGGTTAATAGTTTATCCTTCAATTCCTATAGTTTTCTTAGGATTGGGACAATTATATTTTAATTGGAACACTCCTACTTTATTCAATAATATTAGTGGTTGGGAATTAATTTTAAATGGCTATCCTGAAGGTAGAATGTCCTCAATTTTTAGTTATGCAAATTTATTAACTCTTTATCTTTTAATTAGTTTAACTTTAACTATTGGTTTAAGTATTAATTTTTGGCAAAATAATCAAAAATTGCTCAAGAAAAATGCTTATTTTCTATCAATAATGTATTTATTTTCTATTTTCGTCGCTGATGTAGTGGGTTTAGTTTTGACTAATTCTCGCAGTGGATGGGCGATCGCCATCATAATTTTTATAATATTTGGCATTTATGTAGGTTGGTATTGGTTAGTTGCAATAATTACAGCAGTAATAGGCATGATCGCAATAGCATCTTTTGGTAATTTTCGTGGACAAAATTTAATGAGGAAAATTATTCCCGCTTATTTTTGGCAGAGACTAACAGATGAAAATTATCAAAGGCCAGTAGAAACTTTGCGTCTAACTCAATGGAAATTTGCAGTAAAAATGACTATTGATAAACCTATTTTTGGTTGGGGATTAAGAAATTTTTCGCCATTGTATGAAACACAAAATAATATTTATATAGGACATCCTCATAATATATTTTTAATGTTAAGTTCAGAAACTGGAATTATTGGACTTTTAGGAATATCAAGTATTATTAGCTTAATTTTTTATCAAACAATAAATACCCTGAATAATTTGAGAATTAATAATAACAAAAAAGCCCAATTAATTCTTTTTACTTATTTAATAGCATTTACAAGTTGCATTTTATTTAACTGTTTTGATAGCAGTATTTTTGACTTAAGAATGAATACTACTGGTTGGTTTTTATTAGCTTGTCTAAGTGGTTTTAATCAAAAAAGCAGATAAAAGTGATATATTATTATTGTATAAGGCGATCAAAATCTTTGTACCTTTACACATTGGCAAGAGAAACATTCCCTAATTTATGATTAAACGACATGACATTATTAAATCAAACTGAAGACAATTATTCTCAAGAAATTATTAACGAAAAATTAATTAAAAAACTTGACAATATGCCCATTTTGTGCAATCACTGCAAACGAACAGCCACAAATGGGATAAAATGCAAAGGAATTTGTGTTTCTGACAGCGATTATTAGATAATACAATTTAGGCAAATTAAATTATCAAGTGTGATTATAGAGATTAATAATAGAGTTGTTGTCAAAATGCTATTTCACAACAACTCTATTCATTATTTGATTCGATAAAAGTTTCCACATCACCATTTGCCCTCAAAATTAAACGCACAGTTGACTGAGTTTCTGAGGAATTAGAAGCAATTATCGTCCCCATTAAAGGCATTCCCGTTTTATCTAAAAAGGTGGTAGAAGTTTGTCCTATGGGTGTAACACGTTCTAATGCACCATCATTATTAATTAATAAACGATATTCAATACTCTGAGTTAAATTTTCTGGAGGTTGCCATTTCTCTTGAAAATATTTTTTGACATCACTTTTTACATTACTTTTTTTGAGTAAATTAATTTTTTCGGTTGTTTCGATGGAGGAATTAAATTGAGAAGGAATATTCTTGATATTTTCCGTTGAGATATTTGATTGATCATTAAAAGTGGAGACAATATCCGTTTTTTCTGTTGGCAAAGAAGCCTTCGGTTGTAGTGTTGGTAAGGAATTTAAGCGTGGTGTTTGATTTAGCGGAGGAGTTGGAATTGATGTTACTTCAGAAGAAGGATTAATAGCAATCAAATTAGAGTTTGATTCATTTTGTTGATTAACATTTGATGGAGTAGTTGGTGGAGGTGGAATAATAATATTTGTTGTTTGTTGATTTTGCTCAAAAGAGGCAGCAGCTTGATTGTTTCTATTGACGTTATTTTGACCATTAGGCGGCTCTTGAGGTATTAAGTTAGGTGTTGGTAATTCAGGAGTATTTCGTAGCTTTTCAGGCACTTTTAAGTTGGGAATGGGCATTATTTGATTAGCTTTTAAGGGTGTGGGAGGAATAACCTCTGTTTCTAGGGAAAGAGGCAATTTTTGTTGATTTTGATTAATATTCTCTGAGGGATTTTCTTTGACTATAACTGTATTCTGCTGTTTTTGATATTGATATATTCCTACACTTGTTAAGGCAACAGTTAATAGAGAAGCGATAGTTATTATATTGTAATGAGATTTTTCCTGTTTATTATTAATAGTTAAAATATCAGAATTGTATAAGTTTAAGGCATTTTCTAAGTCAAATAATTGCAATTTTGTTAAAGACACTTTTTTTTCTGAATTATTATCTTTTGAAATGTAAGTTAATTCTTGATTTAGTAATCCTTTATCTGATAAATAAATATTATTAGTTATTAATTGATTTTCGTTTTCGTTATCATTTTTATCTTCATTAAGATCATTTTTACTAAGTATATCTTCAATATGTTTATTAACTACTTCGTTTAATAAATCTAAATCTTGGCGATCGCCATTAATAGAAATTTTTTGATCTTCTGATAATTTAGGATCATCAAAATGTAAATTAAAATTAAATTGTTCAGGAATTTTTCTACTTTGTTGCCACAAAAAAAAGTAATTACTATAAATTTCTAAGGTACAAGTAGGAGGGGTATAATGTTTAATTAAAGTACGATTTGAAAACATAATTTTTAAATAAAACTAATTAAAATAAAAGAGATTTAGTAGAATAAGTCAAAACAAAAAAAAGCCATAATCAGACATTGATACTAGCACAAATTTAGACAAAGGGTAGAGATGGGGTAAGTAATACTCCTAGAAAGAATTATTCCCCCTTAATTAGACATTTCAAATCTTTTTTGTGCTTCTTCTAAAGCCAATTTAGGAGTTTTTTGTTGTAATAAAGAAGATTCAATTGCCCGTCCTAAATTTTCAGAAATAGTAGGATAATTAGAAGTAATAGGACGTGATTTTGCCCATTTCATTTGATCTAAAAACACTTTTAAAACTGGTTTTTCTTTTAAAAAAGCTTGATATTCTGCATTTTTTTGAGCTTGAATATTAATAGGTAAATACCCTGTTTTTAATGCCCATTGAGTTTGAAATTCCTCCCCTAAAATGTACTCTAAAAATTTCAAACTAGCCTTTTCTTTTTCCGAATTAGTATTAAAAAGAAAAATATTTTCACCCCCTAAAACAGTGGCGGGTTTATCAATAATAGGAATAGGAAAAACATCATAATCGATCCCAGATTGATCTAATTGTGCTAAAGTCCAAGAGCCTGTAATTTGCATAGCAACTTTACCACTGATAAAATTATCCAATTCATAACCTCTTTCGGGTGCGGATAAAATAGCAGCTTTTTCCTTAATTAAATCTATTCCAAATTGTAAGGCTTTTTCAGTGCCATTACTAACAAGATTTACCTCATTATTAGTAATCATTTCTCCATTGGCACTAAAGATTAAAGGAAGCCAAACAAAGACGACAAATTCGCCTTTTCCTGATGCTAATAATAAGCCTGTTTGCTCATTTATACCATCATTATTACTATCAATAGTTAATTTTTTTGCCACCTCTTTGAATTCATTCCAAGTAGTAGGTAAAGTAGTAATTCCTGCTTTTTTAAATAAACTAGGGCGATAAAAAACAGCAGTATTATTAGCAGCAAAAGGTATAGAATAAATTTTTTTATCTAATACCATTCTTGATAAATTAGTGGGGTCAATTTCATCTTTTAAAGGAGAATTATTTAACCATTCATCTAGTGGTTTAATAGCTTGTAATTCTACTAATTTTCCTGTTAGTTGGGGTGCATACCAAAGCAAGTCAGGGGTTTGTTTTCCGACTATTGAAGCAATAATTTTTGGTATTTGTTCGTCGGGTTGTCCAATGTATAAAGGTTCAACTTTTATTTGGGGATTCTTTTGATTAAATTTAGTTACAAATTCTTCAAATATTATTCTATTTTCAGGCGGATTAATACCATGCCAAAATGTTATTGTAGTAATTTTATTTTCAGAATTGCTATCAATATTACTTTGACTTTGACAACTACTTATAAAAAGTAATATCAAAATTAAAGAAATAATAAATAAAAAATTTTTTCTCTTTAATTTGTTGTTTAAAATTAAACTATTTTGCATAAAATTTATCTAAATAATGATTATTTACTAATATTAAATTCTAAATTTTTTACCTAATTAATTATTAATATGTTTAGGCATTTTTCCATAACAACGAGTAGTTATAAAATAGGGTTGAAAAACTTCTAAAAAATTAAATTGTAGAGTTTTGAAAAACTTATTAATTATAATTTCATCATCTAAATGAAAAGGGAATTGTTGTTGAAAACCTTTAAAAAAATACCAATTTATAATTAATTTTCCTTCTTCTGTTAAAAGGTGATGAAAATCCAATAATTGTTTTTCTGGATTAGGCAAATGTTCCATTACATCAAATGTCATAATGGTATCAAAAGATTGATCTAATTCAATTTTAGTTAAAAAATCAACTTTTTTTGTTAATCCTAATTCTTCAACTCGATGGCGTACAAAATTTTCATTCACTGGATTAATATCACAATAAAAGACTTTTTCTACTTTAGGGCAAAGTGCTGCACCTATGGTATGGGTGCCAATCCCGCCACCAAAATCTAAAACAAGTCCTTTGGCATTATCTGCAATTAAACGTAGTGTATCGCCGATATAATCACTGCTGTTAAGATGCCAAGCACCTAATTCAAATAAGTATTTTTCGTTAACTTTTTCTCGATAAAAATTAGTTGCTTCTTCCCAATTAAAATCTTTTTGCCCTAATAATTTTAATTGTTCTTCTCCCCGTGCTAAGTTAGTTTCTAGGGTTTCTATGTCAATTTTTAGAAACTGTTGTAAATGTTTTTTTAAATCGAAGGAATTTTGCCAAAATTGTGCCAAATATTCAGGAATAGGAAGCATTTTTTATATTTTAATTAAAACACTAAAATCATATCACAATTAATACAACTATCAGATATGAGAAGAAGGTATCAGATGTTAGGATTTAAGTAAGAGGGTTTTAGGAGAAATAAAATTACATTACATTGAAACTTCAAAAATAGAATTTTATAGTTAAAACTGATGGTCTTTTTTCTTCAACCATTACCTATTCCCCATTCCCCATTACCCATTACCTATTCCCCAACACCCTCATACCCCCAGTTATTAATTATGGACTCCATTGAGGTTTTAATCCGGCGATCGCCAATTCTTCTAAAGTTGGCGTAGAAGAGGTAGCAGAAGGTAAAGTAAGTAACCATAAATGACTATTAATAAGGAAGCTATTTGTATTATTAATAGAAGAATTATTTGGGGTTATTTGTGAGGAGGAGAAATCATCAACAATTATGGGTTGATCAAATAAAATACCAAAATTATCAGGGGCAATACTTAACTCTATATCTTGGTATTTAGGTAATGCTACTAAAGGGATTACTTGATTTAAATTAAGATCAATTAAAGCAAAATATGGTTGTTCTTGATATTGATCATTTTGGATCATTAATTCAGTCAAAAGACAATAAAGTTGATCGCCACGAGTATTAAATTCACAATCAATAATTGAACCTTTGATATTTAATAATTCTTTTTCGATACTTTGATTATTAACATAAACCAAAGATTTGGTATAACGTAAAGCTGGATTTTGAGTATTAAAATTAACCATAGCCGCTCCACTTCCATTTTTAGAAAAGCTAAGAATACGACCAAATTTTGGTAAAAAATCTAAGGGCTGAGCATCAATTTTTAAAGGAATAATAGCAATTCCTTCTCCTTGAGCTAAAGCAATATTTTGGCCATCGGGAGTAACTAAAAATTCTCCTCCTTGATGGTTAAGTCTTTGAGGAGTTTTATCAGCCTCAACTAACCACAAATCAAAGTCGCTGGGATTTTTTCTATTTATTCTTTGAACAATTATTTTTTCTCCATTTTCTCCTGCCAAATCAAATTCATTATTTTGATAAATTCGATCATCAAGAATTAACTTTATCTCCCCAGGTATTTGTACATTATTACTATTAATAATTCCCGTAGATACTTGATATAATTGTAAGTAGCTTAATCCTTCTATTTCTTTCTTTTTATTACTAGCAGAAAAGATAATAAATTCTCCATTTTTAGTAAATTTAAAATCAGAAACTATTATATTATTAGGAGTTAAAATAGTTTGATTTTTTTTGGTTAAATTAACTAAAATTAATTGACCTAAATTTTTCCCTTCACTGGCAATATAAGCAAAAGCTCTATCTTTACTATTAAATTCAGCTATAAAAGGCTCTATTGTAGCTCCTAATTTATTTTTACCTCTAAATTTTTCCCTAGCATTTTTTAAGGATAATCTATAACTATTTCCATAAGGAATAATGTCCTTTAAGGTATAAATTAGTCGTCTTCCAGACCAAATAATTTTACCTTCTAAAGGAGGTTCAATTTTTAGATTGTTTTCAACACTTTGATGATCCATTGGTCGATCAAATGTAAGGATAAAAGCGGTATCTGTTGAGCCTATCTTTCCATTTTCCCAAGTAAATTCTTTAATTTTTGGATGATTTTTTAATAAACATTGATCTAAGACACAAATTGAACTTCCTCCTATTAAAATTGTGATAATTAAAGTGAAAATTAGAATAAAACTAATACATATTTTATCTAGGGTATTTTCTATTAATTTAAAGTCCATTTTTTTGTATTTTTATGATGATTTATTATTCAAAATTTAGCCTAAATTTTTTTCTATATTTAGATCGAAAATATGCACTTTTTCTAAGTTAATTGATAGCCATAATTCATCGTCTAGTTTTATTTGATAATCAGGAGAAATCTTTATTTGTAGTTTTGTATTTAAGTGGTCTTTTAAGTGTAGATAAAGATAGGTCTCATTCCCTAAAGCTTCTATTAAATCGACAGTTACAGGAATATTTTGCTCCTCTTGTGTACTTATTTTAAAATCTTCTGGACGTATTCCTAATAACAATGTTTGTTGCTCATAATTTAGTAATTTTTGTTCCCATTTTTGAGGAAGTTTAAAAGTAAATAATTCATGTTTAACTAATAGTTGTTTTTCTAATTTTACTTCGATAAAATTCATTTTTGGTGACCCAATAAATTGAGCAACAAATTTATTTATCGGTTGATTATAAATTTCTAATGGTGTTCCTATTTGGAGTATTTCACCTTGATTTATAACTGCAATACGATCGCCCATAGTCATGGCTTCGGTTTGATC
>CAZWLZ010000072.1:0-12434 GCA_964634505.1 uncultured bacterium
TAATAACTTACTCAAAAAACCAGATATATCAAACCTAAATCTTAACATTAATGCTAACAGTGATTTAGCTAGTCTTCCTATTAATCAAGTTTGGCAACAAATTAATAAAAACAATGAAATTTTACCAGCAGAAATTAACATAAAAGGAAACGCAAAATTTAACGGTAATATTAAAGGAAATAACTTATTATCAATCCCTTTAAATAAAAGTAATTTAGCTCTTAATGGTAATGTAAATTTAACTAATTTTAGTTTAAATGATACTCAATTTGAGCCCTTATTAACAGGCAAAATAACAGTAATACCAACACAAGAAATATCCATCAATTTACAAAGTGAAAATGATATAATTGCGGCCAAAATCGTACCCGGAGAATTAAATATTCCTCAAGCTAAATTAACCCTTCCTTTTTTACCAGATAGTTTTAAATTTAAACGAGGAAAAGATAATGGATTTATCGTAGAAGGTAATAGAAAAGATAATCAATTTTTCGCAAAAATAACAGACTTTCCTTTAGAAATATTGAAGATTTCACCAGGGAAAAAACATGGCCTTTTAGGAGTAGTAAATGGCAATTTTAATTCTGAATTAGCTATTAATTTAAAAGACTTAACAGGAGTAGGTAATTTACATATTAAACAACCAGGTATTGGTAACATTCAAGCAACAGAAATTAACAGTAATTTTAGTTATCAAAACAACATTGCCAAATTACAACAAGCCTCCTTAAAATTTCTGCAAACTGAATATAATTTAGAAGGAAAATTGAATTTTGCCACAGGAGATATTGATGCCAAATTAGATTTAGCAGGAGATATTGAAGATGTATTTACTACGGTTAAAATATCTGATTTTGCTACACTTTCTGCTTTATTAAATCAAATGCAAAATAAAAATCATTTAGCAAATGCTAGTGATATAAAATCAACTTCTATTGGTAAGGTAGATGATACAGTAAAACAACAAATCAACTTATTATCTACAGTAGAAAAACAAATTAAAGAAGTAGCTAAAAAAATAGAAACTGGCGCAATACCTAATGAATTGGATATTAAAGGAAAATATGATGGGCAAATTACCGTAGCTGGTAAAGTCAAAAATCCTGAAATTAATGTTAATTTTGAAGCAAATAATTGGCAATGGTTACCTCAACCAGCATTTCCTAATATTGTTAATCCTTTGGGTTTAGTTATGCAAAAAACTCAGGCGATCGCCATTCCTAAAATTGCCCTTCAAAGTAATTTTAAAAATGAAGAAATAACCATAGATACTTTTAATTTAAATGTGGAAGAAAGTGCCTTAGATTTTAAAGGAGTTTTATCTTTAAATAGACAATCGGGCGAATTTAATGTTAGTAATTTGACTACTGATTTAATTGAAAATTTTGTAAATTTACCTGTCGATATAGCTGGAAATATTAATGTTAAAGGTAACTTGGAAGGTAATCTTTTAAATCCTCAAATAAAAGGGAATATTAATGTTAATAATTTTGCGTTAGATGGCAAACTTTTAGAAACAGAAATAGCAGGAAATTTTGACTATAAAGACTATACTTTAAATTTTCAAAATACTTTACCTGAAGCAATACAAATTAGTGCAAATATTCCTTATTTCCCTACGGTTAAAACTGATAAATCAAGCATAATTAATATTGATATAGAAAAGGAAGCATTTAGTTTATTAGGAGTAGTAACTAATGGAAAAATTAATTTAAAAGAAGGAGATGTTAATGCTCAAGTCGCTTTAGAAATAGAATCTTTGACAAGTTTAATTAATAATATATCTAGTCAAAATTTTTCAATTGAAAACATTTTAGATGATATAAAAATTAGTGGTGATATTAACTTAAATGAAGCAATATTAATCAGTAATATTGTTGATGAATCTATCGATATTAATGGCAAAATATCTTTATTAGATGAGCAAAAAGCTTTTAATATTGAGCAGATTTCTGCTAAAATTGATGATAATGAAATTGATATTGTAGGGGTATTACCTTTATTAAAACCAATTGAAAATAATCCTAATCCTTTACAGGTAAAAATAGACGAACAACAAATCAATTTAGACAATTTATATGAGGGTAAAATTGGTGCCAATATAGGCATTATTGGTACTATCTTAAAACCAGAAATAAATGGTAATATTTATTTAGCCAATGGTAATGTAAGTATTCCGAATAATTTACCGATTTCTGCTACTGAAAATGGTATTAATTTAGAGAGATGGTTAGGAGACGAAATTGTTAAACCAGATAGTATTTTTAAACCGAATTTAAATGATTTTCAAGTCAATTTAAAATCTTTGGAGTTGTCGAGATGGGGCTTATTTCGCTTTAGTTTTGATGGTGATTTAGCTATTAATGGTAATCCTTTAGATGTAGATAATCTTAAGGCTGATGGGGCGATTAATGTGCGTAGAGGTGCAATTTATCTCGGTGGTGCGATCAATAATTTTGGTTTTATTTCTGCTGCCGTAAGTAATCAAACTACTTTCTATATATCTTCTGCTTATGATAATCAAATTCGTTTTGATGCAAGAGAAAAAATTATGAATCCAGAAATAGATATAGAAGTATCCGCCGATATTGCTGATTATTCTAGTCAATTACCTACTGTCGCAGGTAACGAAATTTCTGATCCTATTTCCAGAAGTGGACAATCTGAAACTATTAGAGTTGTTTTAAATATTGATGGTGAAGCAGAAAATTTATTACCTTTTTTAATAGGAGGAAATACTCAACAAATTTGCTCATTATCTTCAACAAATTTAATCGCAAATCAAACATATTATCAACAAAATGAGTTAGATGATATGGCTAAATGTTTTAATATTAATAATTTACAAGATAAAGGGGCAAATTTAGCAATTTTAAATTCCCCAGCAGTCAATTTAAGTAGTATTCCTACTCGAAGTCAAGGTGAATTAGTCAATTTAATTGTGGGTGGAGAATTATTAAAGTTAGGTGAACAGTTACAAAATTTAAGTGGAACTGAGTTATTTGAAAGGGGTTTTGCTCAATTTGTCTTAACTCCTTTATCTCAAAATATTAGTTATTCAGCTAATCAAACGGTTAGTAGTTGGGGACGACCTTTGGGAATGAAAGATTTACGTGTTTTCCCCCTAGTTGAAGGGGTTTATCAACTTCAAGAAAAAACTAATCTTACGGTATCTTATGATTATCTTTTCAATGAGTTTAAGGTGCGTTATCAGATGAAATTTTAATTAAATTGCTAAAACAAATCTAGGGGTAATTCATGAATTACCCCTAGGGTAAATTAACCAAACTAATCCTTATTAAGTGGTTTCAATTAATTGATAACTATTAGTTAATTTATCTAATTGTTGTACTAATAAGCTCAAAAATAATCCTACATCTGTTACTACGCCTACAGATTCGACTGAACCTCGATCGCTCAATTTTGTTACGACAGAAGGATTGATGTCAACACACACCATTTTTACCCCTGACGGTGTCATGTTACCTACTCCGATGGAATGTAACATAGTTGAAAGCATTAGAATCATACTTGTGCCTTTTAAAATTTGGGCGTATTCTTCTTGGGCTTTAATTAAGTCCATTTGGGTATCAGGTAAAGGGCCATCATCTCGAATCGAACCTGCTAAGGAAAAAGGTACATTATTTTTAACGCATTCATAGATAATACCTTTTGTAATAATGCCTTCTTCAACAGCTTTAGTAATGCTACCACAACGGCGAATAGTGTTAATTACTTTGAGATGATGACGATGGCCTCCACTAACGGGGATTCCTCGTTGCATATCAACTCCCAAAGATGTACCCATTAAGGATTGTTCCATATCGTGAACGGCGATCGCATTGCCCCCTAAAAGAGCTTGAACGTAGCCCTCTCGAATTAAGCGAGAAAGATGAACTGCACCCCCTGTATGGATTACAACTGGACCAGCCACTACAGCAACTTTTCCTCCTTGATCTCGGATATGACGCATTTCCCAAGCAATTTGTTCAACTACTAATTCCACTCGACGTTCACTAGAGACTCCGCCACTCATAAAAGTAAATTCTTGGGTATGACGTTGATCTCTGTCTTCTGGTTTTTTGGTGGAACGAATGCCCTCAATTCCTACTACTACTTGCTCTCCCAATTCTAAATCTCTTAGGAGTTTACAATTAGCAGTAATTTCTCCGTTACGATTATTGATGGCGATCGCCCCATCCATACGTTGATTGAGAACTTTTAGCCACTTACCATTAACTCTTACTTCAGCAGGAAAAATAGTAGTAACATAAAAATCATCAGGTGCAACTCCAGCCTTTTCAACTATTTTAGTAGTAGCATCAGCAACTTGATCGGGAAGAGACATAGCACCTAAATCAATTAATTGACTGATAATGTCTTCCATCAAATCTTTTGAAGGTGCAGAAATGCGAACCTTGGCACTAGAAGGGCTTTGACGTTCAACGCCTAAATCAAAACTGAGAACTTTAAAACTACCGCCTTCATTGGTAATCAAGTCTAAAGCATTATTCATTAAACCCGCATCGAGAAGATGACCTTCCATTAAAATTGTTCTAGTTTCAATTAAAACATTAGCATGGACATCCTCTAAAATAGGTTCAGTCACTCTTAACGTGAGACATTTGGCAGCACCCCCCGCTTTCAAAAATTCAGTTAAAGGGGTTTCTATGACCGTAAAACCAACCGCATTTAGGCTTTTTGTCAAAGACTCACTAGCCTTATTCATGATCACAAGATGATTGATATTAACTGTATTACAAGCAAAATTAACAGCATCGGCTTCTTCAATAGCGATTCTTTTTTCTGCAGGTACACGCATTTCAATTAAACGATTAGAATAGCTATCAAAAGCCCCCGGATAATAAAGTAAATAACCATCAGTGAGAGGGCAAAAACAGGTATCTAAATGATAAAAACGATTGTCAATAAGATGCAAAGATAAAACTTCCGTATCTAACCATTTGGCGATATAGGGGTGAGAATCTAATTCTGAGCGAAATCCGTATCCTGCCCATAACCAACGTCCTTCTCGATCAAAAAGGGCATCTCCAGCCCCTTCAAAGGGTAAATCTTTGGGCATTTCATAGACTGTGTAACCGTTTTCTTCAAACCATTTTTTAAAATAAGGTTCTTCTCCCTGCCTTTCTTTATGAAAAAAGCGACTTAAAACGACATTTTGTCCTAAAACTAAACCTGCATTGGCCGTAAAAACCATGTCAGGCCAACCTTTTGCTGGTTCAACTAAATCAACGATCGCATGATCTTTAATCACTTGATATAGTTTTTGCCATTGTTCAACTGCTCGATCTTTGGTGGATTTATGAATATTACCTTCCATCCAAGGATTGATAACGTAATCAACATCATAATGATCGGGGGCACACATGAGGAAACGGATATTATCTGTCATAGTTATATTTATTGTTATTTTTTATATTTTCTTCACGGGAATAATTCTATTTTGAAATAGCTAATTTAAACTTAACATTATGAATGATTTAGAGTAAATTAATTTCTACCTAAATGTCACTATTACCTAACAATTAGGATTTATTTTTAGTTGGATAATTTTTAATTACATTTTGATAAATTTCTACATATTTTTGAGTCAATTTTAATTCATCGTAAATTGCTAGTTGGGCGATCGCCTCTTGCTTAAATTCAGCAATTAAATCAGGATTTTCGGTAATTTTGAGCATACATTCAAAAAGAGCCTGATAATCGCCATTTTCAAAGGTTAAACCTGCTTTGCCTAAACATTCACCATGACCGCCATTTTTACTGGCGATCGCCACAATATCAGCAGCTAAATATTGCAAAGTAATACCGCCAAAAGGTTCATCCCAAACCGAAGGAATAATTCCTACTTCAGATTCGGCTAAAATTTCGTTTAAAGCATTCCCCATTTTTGGAGCTAAGAAAGTAATATTGTCGCGGAGGTTCAGATTTTTCACCATGCCCTCATAATAAGGCAGCATTGAGCCATAACCCACAATAGCGAGAGTTTTTTGAGTATAACCCTTAGATACTAATAAATGAAAAGCCTTAATTAAATCATCAACCCCTTTTTCACTAACTAATCTACCGACAAAAATAAAATCATATTTTTTAGGTTTAATAATAGTTTTAGTAGTAGTCATATCACTTATAGGATAAGGAGTTAAGCCTATTACTTGATTAGGTAAAGGTTGCTTTTTTGCTACCCATTGCGAACCTGCTATATTACGATCAACATTATACATAACATAACGTCTAAAACCTAGTTTGATTGCCTCTTTAATGATATATATTGTGCCTTTTTTCTGCCAATGATATTTAAGAGATGCCATAGGAGTTAGGGGCGCACTTTGTCCATCTAACCATCCTAAACCATCCACACAAGACACTTGATAACCATTATGAGTCCAAACAAAAGGAGTATTCGTTAATTTTGCATAAGGATACCAAGCCACACTTGCCCCATTGGCATGAATAATTGAGGCATTTTTAGCTAATTCCAGTCTTTTTTGCCAATTTGGTTGACGAATAACGGGATATAGCTCATTGTCTGGCTCATTTGAAGTTGTTTCAGTAACAACAGTGCAATTATGACCTAATTTACTCAAATTTTTGGCTAAAGTTTGAGTTGTAATTTCGATACCTCCAATCGTAGGCAAAAAAGAGGAGGCATATAATAGTATATTAATTTTTTCTTCTGTCATTACCTAATACCTAACATCTAACACCTAACACCTATTCAATTTAATCATTTTAGCCCATAATTTGAGGTACTTTAAAAAAGTCATCTTCTCTTTGGGGGGCAGAATTTAATAATAATTCTCGATCTTCATTAGATATTTGTATATCTTCACGAGTTATATTATTCATGGAGATTGCCCTTGTAGTTGGTTCAACTTCACTGGTGTCTAACTGTTTTAATTGATCAAAATATTCCAGAATACTATTTAATTGGGTAGCAAATTCTTTTTCTTCTGAGGGAGTAATGGTTAATCTTGCTAATGTAGCAACTTTTTTTACTTCGTCTTGATCTATGGTCATAGTTTTAGTTAAATTTTATTATTAAAAAGTATCATAGAGTAAAAATCTTTTTAAAACAGGCATTTTGCTTATTTTAATACTAAAAAAATATATCTATTTCCGATCGCCCAGTAGTTTTAAGCCAATTTTGAGCCTCTAAATAATTATTAGGTGCTACCCGAATAGCTTGTTTCCAATATTCAGCCGCTTTATCAAATAAGGCTTCCCCTTCTTGATCATTTCCAGCCTGTTTTTCTTTTTCTCCTTGATAATGATAAATCACGGCAATATTATTTAAAACTGATGGTTTGCGAGGATTTAACTCTAAAGATTGATGATAATAATCTAAGGCTTTTTCCATTTCACCATTACTAGCATGAATCAGACCCATATTATACAATATTTCCGAGCGATCATTAGAGTCATCTTCTAAAGTCAAAGCCTCCTCATAATTTTCTAAGGCTTCGGCATATTCTCCATCGGCTTGGGCAGACATACCGTCTCGATAATAAACAAATGCTTCTTTCGCTCTTTTGTTAATGGGTAAGACTTTGAGAATAATATCAGCCATGACGGTAAAACTTTTATCGATGAAATTATCGTTTCTTTGTGAACGTGGCATAAGTTATAATTAATATTAATAATTAAGATAAAATTGGTTTTTTAATGTACCTGAATAAGGGTTAATTGTCAAGTGTTTCAGGCTGTTTTTGAATGATTAAAACTGAACAATGGGCATGATGTAAGACATAATTACTCACACTACCTAAAAACATTTCTGTTATGCCCGTTCTACCTCTACGTCCCATTATAATTAAGTCGGCCTCTTCTTGTTTGGCTAATTTACAAATTGTTCTTCCAGCACTTCCTTGTAATTGGATATGTTTCACTTTTAAATTATTGGCGATCGCCTTTTCTTGATAAGATTCTAAAAATTTAATTCCAGTATCAATATATTCTTCCCATTCTTCTTGCCAACTTTCGACAGTTAATTCATTACCACTGGCAGGATAAAGATCGAACATATTGGGCGGAATTGCTAAAGGGCTATTATCTTCTTCCGAAGAAATCACATGAAGCAAAATCAATTCTGCTTGTTCATTTTGTGCCATAAAAATAGCTTTGCTAAAAACATTTTCAGCTATTCTTGACATATCCATTGCTACTAAAATTTTTTTAAACATAATGTAATGTAATGGGAATGGGTAATAGATAATAGGGAATAGTTCGAGAATTAATTAAAATAAATTTAAACTAAAGAAAAAAAGCTTTAATAATATTGTTAAGATGACTATTGTTAATTGTCAATGATTATTTGCGTCTTTCTTGTAACTTTTTATAAACATCTCTTAAATTAACTTTGTGATAAGCTAAAGCGACTAAAGTATGATATAATAAATCTGCCACTTCTCCAATAATTTGTTCAGAATCATCATCTTTACAGGCCATTACCACCTCTGCTGATTCCTCCCCTATTTTTTTTAGAATTTTATTATCTCCCCCAGCAAACAATTTACAAGTATAAGAATTTTCATCATAATTATCTCGGCGGTCGCCAATTATTTTAAATAATTCAGTCAAAGTATCGGCTGGAGGTAATATTTTAGTTTTCCCCGCTTGATAAAAACAACTTCTTTCCCCTGTATGACAAGCAATATCGCCTATTTGTTCAACACCTAAAAGAATCGTATCACCGTCACAATCTAAACGTATTGATTGCAATTTTTGAATATGCCCAGAAGTTGCCCCTTTATGCCATAACTCTTGACGAGAGCGACTCCAATACCATACTTCTCCGGTTTCAAAAGTTTTTTGTAAAGATTCTTTACTCATCCAAGCCATCATTAATACTGTACCATCAAGATAATCTTGGGCGATGGCCGGAATTAAACCTTGTTCATTATATTTAATTTGGTCAAAAGAAATAGCCTTTTCCGCCGAAATATTAAAATTTATTGACATAAATTAATTTAGTTTTAAACAGCCTTTAAACCTATCATAAAATCAAGTAAAAGTCAAAAATAATTAGTTTTTTGTAACAAAAATTTGTATTAATTTGTATTAGATTTAGATATTAATTTGATTGTATAATTTAAAATATAAAAAAATAAAGGTACTTTTATGAGTGAACAAATAACAGGAAATGTTCGTTGTACAGATAATCAATTAATTAGTATTTTAGATCTAATTAAAGTGGTAAATGGAGAGGATAAATCAGAACAAATTTTACAAGAAATTATAGATAATAATCCAGAGATCAAATCAAAAATTACTTTACATCAATTTGATAATTTAGACCCTGAATTAACGACTGTTACCGATCAAGAAACAGCCTTAAAAATTATTGATTTATTACCTGATAATTTAGAAATAAAAGATTTAACAATTATTCTTAATTCTTTTCAAAAAAATTAAAAAATGCCTATTTTTGATCAATTATTAGTTATTTTTTATCGGTTTTAATAAACTATCTTTTATTTGTGTTAAAACTCTTTCATCTTTTAACATCCAACGATGAATTAAAACAGGTATTTTAAACTCATGATTATTAAAATTCATTTTTGAACTATGGGAAGGAATGATCATTAAGTCAAAAGGAGTATAAATAATAGTAACATTAATATTATTAAATACTTGATTTATTTCTTGATTTAAAGAGTTTAATAATTGACTTTTAAATCGCATTTCAACTATTCCTTGAAAAGGTAAAAAATAAGCCAGAAAAGTACCATTATTAGGAGCAGAAATACTAATATAACGGACAACTTTTTCAATCCCCCCTAATTTTTGTAAATAATATCTAGTAACAATTCCTCCCATACTAAAACCAATTAAATTTATTTTTTGATTTTGAGCAAAATTATCATCAATAAAAGTCTTAACTTGTTGTGCTAAAACTGTTAAACTAACTACACCATAATTAGGCTTTAAGTTTAAAGCATATACTTCATTCCAACCTTCTTTTTTTAAATAATTTGACATTTTATTAAACACTTTTTTCGTGTCTAATATGCCATGAACTAATACAACTGGATGGCGATCGCCACAATCATTAATAGACATATAAATATTAAGTTTTATTACGAAACATTTATTAATATTACAGATTTATGAGTATATAGAATATAGAACAGAAAAAATAATAACTTTTTGTAAAGTTAATTAAAATTTAATCAATGTTCAATCAAGCAATTATATCAATCAATTAATCCCTTAAATAATCAGGAGAAATATCAGTGTTAAAAAATTTATTAGGAAAAAAAAAGGATAATTATTTCTTAGAAATACCAGAAGAAAGTAACGATAAAAAGAATACAAAAACTACGAAACAAACAAGCAAAGCTGAATCAAAAAGTGAAGCTAAAACTGTTACAATTACAGAACCAAAAGTAGCAAAAAAAGTAATAAATACAGATCAACCTGAATGGGTAAAAGCCATTAAAAACTATACTAATCAGACAGGAAAAGTAGAAAAGAAAGAAAGTCAAACATTTTCTACTACTTATTTAATGCCTACAATTTCTCCGTTTCGTCGCCGTCCAGGCCCTAGTTTAAATGGTTTTAAAGACATGGCAAATAACATGAATAAATAAATTGCTAATTTACAAGCAATAAAATGGTGCTTTTTTCTATCAAGAATAAATGATCAGAAATGGCATCATTGATCATAAAATAGAGAAAAATTATGTTAAAAACTGTTGAAGGAATTTACGATAATGGACAAATAGAATTAAAAGAAATTCCTCAAAATATACCGCCCCAAACTAAAGTAATTGTTACTTTTTTAACTATCTTAGAAGAAGATTTGAGCAAAAAGTCTCCCTATTCTGACTTAGATTTTATGATTAACACTTGGAATGAACAACAAGAAGCAGAATTTATCACCAATACTCAACAATTGCATAAAATTGATCAAAAAATATGGGCTTAAAATCAATTTTTTTAGATACTAATGCTTATATCGCTTTTAAAAGAGATAAAAGTGAAGCTGTTGAAATCATACGGAATATAGATATTATTGGCATAAATAACATTGTCATAGGAGAATTATTAGCTGGATTCGCCATTGGAAATAAAGCAAATAGCAATCGTTATGAATTAAAAAAATTTTTGAATGCGACTAGAGTAAAAATATTTGAGCTAGATCAAAAAACTGCCGAATATTATGCTTTGATTTATCAACAACTAAAACAAAAAGATAGACCAATGTCTAGCAATAATATATGGGTTGCCTCTAGTGCAGTTCAACATAATTTAATATTATTTACTTATAACTCTGATTTTCAATATATTGATGATTTAAAAATAGGTAATTCCTCAGAAGATTTTATTTAATTTAATTCTTTTTTTCTTCCCCTATTACCCATTACTCATTCCCTATTACCTAAGAGTAATTGGAGATTTCCAATGATTCAATTTTACGGGACTGACGGGACTCGAACCCGCGACATCTTGCGTGACAGGCAAGCACTCTAACCAGCTGAGCTACAATCCCATTTGATTTGACTCACATTTTCTATGGTAACGGATTTAAAAAAAATTGTCAAGATTAATTTATACCCTTTATTGTAAAATACTTTTGTGATTATTCGTTTTTGTCTCGTTTAGTAAATTTCATGTTACCCCATGTAAGTTTTTGCTGTAAGGTTTTTACGTCTCCTTGTTTTGCTGCATTCTTTACCTCTCGAATATAGTGAGCATTTGCGATGGCTTCTTCTTTAGAACGAGAACTGGTTTCAAAGCATTTTTCTAAGGCTTGATAAATTCCCACACGACGAATTTTAGTAAAGAATTGCCGTTCAATATCTAATAATTTAGTCATCAATTCTAACTGCATTTCATCTTGGCATAAATCCTGTAAAATTTGCCATTCTTCTCTGCCTAATAAAGTGTTATTATCAGCGCCAATACGAGGATCAATAAATTCTTCTCCTGTAATTTGTTGATAAATATACGGTAAACTATCATCAAATTCGTGTTTTTCTTCTAACCAAATACGACGAATTTCGCTTAATTCTTCCGTGGTGATTAATTTAAGATTTTGAAATTCTGGGGGCGCATATTTTCTGAGATTAACTTCAGCTTCTAAGACTTTTGTTAACCAGTATTCCCGCCATTTTTTAAGATAAGGTCCTGGAATTGGTTCAATGGATATATTCCCCTGCACATTACGCTCAAATAACTCTACTTTTCCATAAATTCGCCGAAAATCACGCTTATCTCGATCATCTTTAATATCTAATTCATTACGAATATCTAATAATGGTTGTAACCATTCCTTTTCTTGATCATTTTGAATCATGGCTTCCATGGATTTATCCTTACTTACCATAGTACAAACCCAACAACCGAAACGGGAATCACCACAACTAGGAGTAGAAGTATCAACAACTAAAGGGCATTCATTGTCGGCT
>CAZWLZ010000073.1:0-12425 GCA_964634505.1 uncultured bacterium
TGGGCAACCACAGGAGGGAGGGCAACCACAGGGGGATTGCCCCTACGGACATACACAGACAATACGAAAACCGAGAAGGTTGCTTTTGTAGGATCGTCTAAAACAATCACGGTCGGCAGAGCGACAAAAACTATCAAGGCCGCACCACCAGCCGCCACGCTGTACAAATTTGCCTGAATCGTTTTGAACTGCTGTGCCATCGCTTGGATGATTGTTATAGTTGTTTTGCCAGTTGTCTTGGCACCATTCGCATACGTTACCTGACATATCGTATAATCCCCAGTTATTTGGCTTTTTCTGACCTACTGGATGAGTACCGTCGGCTGCGAAAAGATTATTAGAATACCAAGCATAGTCTTTGAGTTGATTTACATTGTATCCAAAGTGATATTCTGTAGTACTTCCTGCTCTACAGGCATATTCCCATTGGGCTTCTGTTGGTAGTTGGTATTCTTTTCCTGTTTTTTTTGATAGTTTTCGACAAAATTCTTGGGCCATATCCCATGTTACTTGTTCTACGGGATGCTCCAAACAATTTTCTTTGTTGGAAAATAAGCCTTTTGATTTTGTTTTGAAATAAGATGGATTGTTACCCATAATTTCTTGATATTGTGCTTGAGTAATGGGATATTTGCTTATATAAAATTCTTTTAATTTGACTTTATGCACTGGTTTTTGACAATCATCTTGATTTGATCCCATCATAAATTCGCCTGCGTTTATGGCTATCATTTCTAGTTTTACACCACTGGGGAAGGTTTCTGTAAAATTACTATGAGGTTGAGTAGCTTTTTTTACTGGAGTTTGTGATACAGGCATAACGATAGTAGTTATTGGTAATGAATATGATGTTTGTTTAGAAGTTAATCTCACTGGTCGTAAAATACTTAATACTTCCTCTGCTGATTGATACCTCTTTTTATACCCACTTACCACTAATTTATCTAATATTTTTCCTATTTCTTCACTTACTGGATTATTTACTAAATAATCTCGCCATATCCATTCCCCATCCCCACTGTCAAATAAATCAAAGGGTTCTATTCCTGTTAATAGTTGTAAACAAGTCACCCCTAAACTATACAAATCACTACAATATTGCGGTTTCCCAAATGATTGCTCGGGCGCACAATATTGAGCTGATCCTATTACTGTGCCTGTTACTGATAATCTGGTATTTTCTACTACTTTTGATGCGCCAAAGTCCACTAAAAATAGTTTTTTATCTGTTAGCCTTCTAATGATATTTTCTGGTTTTATATCTCGATGAATTACTTTATTTTCGTGTACATATTTTAATATTTCTAAAATTTCTATTAATAATGCTCTTATTTTCTGTTCGTTATAATTTCCTTTTGATAATTCTTGTAATAAGTTTTCTCCTTCAATAAATTGTTGTATCAAATATTGACGATTATCTTGGGTAAAATAGGCTAATAATTCGGGAATTTGTTCATGTTTCCCTAAATTATCTAAGTGTTTTGCCTCTTCTTCAAATAATTCTGATGCTTTTTGTAAACTTGCTGTGCCTTGGGCTTGGGGTAAAAATTGCTTTATTACACATTTTGGCTTTGATGGTTTATCTTCATCGATCGCCAAAAAAGTTCGCCCAAAACCCCCTTTTCCAATGATTTTTAATGCTCGATAACGTTCTCTTAAAATTATTTTGTTACCACATTTTTGACAAAATTTATCATTAGAATTATTTTGATTTAAACATTCTGGATTGAAACATTTACTCATAATTTGGATGAAAAAATACTTATTTAATCATAATTTTACCCTTAAATTATTTTGTTTATTCAATTAAATTAGAATCGCCAAACTAAACATAAGACATTAAAAGATTAATGACTGCATCAATAGAAGCTAAAGAAGCAGTCTCCTGTGCTGTATGATAACCCGTTGTTGGAATTTGCAAAGTTGTACCATTAATACTGCCTTCAGAAGCCACTAATAAACGCCCTAATTCAGTTCTACCCAAAGATAGAGGCTTTAATCGTTCTTTATTTTGTGCCTCAATATACTCATCTTTATAACTATAAGTAATGCCTAAATCTAAACATTTTTGTTGAATTTCCTTAGTAATATCTGTTGCAAATAACCCACTAGCATCTTTATGACGTAAAACTAATTGCTGAGCATCCGCTAACTCTCTGGTAGGATAGGGACTGGTATCAAGTACAATTAAACGCTGAGTTGTTAAATTGTGTCGCAAAAACCAAGCCAAGGCATAACGCCAACTTCTTCCAGCTTCTTCTTGGGCAGTAAAAAGTGCTGTACCTTGAAAACCAGAACGAAATAAATAAACCAGAATAGCCGCACTCAATACATTATCTAACTGGGCTGAAGCATAACCGTCCTTAATTTGTAATCGATCTAAAAAAGAAACGGGTGTACCGGGTTGTAAAAAATCTAAACCATCGAGTTCAAAAATTAAGTTTTTTCGGGCTGGACAGATATAAGATTGAGTAATAACCCCCTGCCCTAAATAAGTTCCCGTATAGGGTAAATGAGCTTGTACACGCTGTCCTTGAAAACGATTATCAATGGTGTACATCATTTGTTCTGATACTGAATCGCCCGTCAATTCACTTTGATTACTCGCAATAAAAGCCGCATATTGAAATTCATTCGTCCCCGTACATAAAAGCCCATGGCGATCTATATGTGCCGATAAAATAAGGCTTTCTGGCTCGTTTCCTTGGGCAACTAAAATTCCTTGATAATACTGTACATTGACTCCTACTTCCTCTAATTCTCGTTTTAATGATCGAAAAAAAGCGTCTTCACAACCCACTACGGAAGGTTCACGAATTAAGTCATGTAAGATATTGATAAAATTTCTTAATTTAATGGACAAATCAATCTTTTTCTTTTTGGTAGTAGTGCTTGTTTTTGTAGAGAAGTCTAATAATCCAGTCATTTTCATACCCCCTAGTTTAAAGGCGAAATTATTGATGATTAAGACAATACAACTAATTTTAACTTTACTGTAGTTAATTTTGATACCGTTATCAAAAGTTAATAAATTTATCAATTTAATGATAAGATGATTTTATTGAGAATTATTCTTATATACTCAATAGAATAAATAATAAAAATTTCAACAAAAAAATGAATCAATCGGTTATTCTCCAAGTAGAAGGAGTAAGCAAGAATTTCAGTAAAAACGATGCTTTTGTAGTTAAGAATGTCAATTTTAGTTTAAATGAGGGCGAATTATTAGGGCTTTTAGGACCTTCGGGATGCGGTAAAACTACCTTATTAAGAATAATTGCTGGATTTGAAAAACCCACAGAAGGACAAATTATTTTGATGGGTAATAACATTACTTCTCAACAAACTTGGTTGCCACCAGAAAAACGTAATACGGGAATGGTATTTCAAGATTATGCTTTATTTCCCCATTTGAATATTTTTGATAATATTGCTTTCGGTTTGAAAACAAAAAAACCTCGCCCTCAAAATATAGGTCATCGAGTGGCGGAAGTATTAAATTTAGTGGGTTTGAGTGGTTTAGAAAAACGCTATCCTCACGAGTTATCTGGAGGGCAACAACAACGAGTTGCTTTGGCTAGGGCATTAGCACCACAACCTGCTTTAATTCTATTAGATGAACCTTTAAGTAATTTAGATGTGCAAGTTAGAGAAAGATTGCGTCATGAAATACGCAGTATTTTAAAAAGTAGTAATACGGCGGCTATTTTTGTTACTCATGATCAAGAAGAAGCAATGGCGATCGCCGATAAAATAGGGGTAATGAAAGATGGAAAACTAGAACAGCTAGGTACTCCAGAGGAGGTATATAGTAAACCATCATCAAAATTTGTAGCAGAATTCGTTACTCAAGCTAATTTTATCAGTGCAAAACGAGAAGGAAATCAATGGCAAACGGAGTTAGGTATTTGGGAAATCAATAAACCTATTACTTTACAAACAGGAGAGTTAATGTTTCGTCAAGAGGATATAGAGTTAGAAGTTGACGATTCAGCTACGACTATAATTCAAGAAAGAGAATTTTTAGGAAGAGAATATCGTTATTGTTTGGAAACTTTATCAGGTAAAAGGTTACACGCTAGAACTAATATTACTACACAGTTACCAGTGGGTACAAAAGTTAAATTATCAATTCCTAAAGAAGCCACTTATATTTTTCCTGTAGCTTAATTGATAATTAAGAAAACAGCAATTAATTTTTATCTTTTTGATTATCAATGGAGACAGTTTGCCAAGCTAAAGCATAGGGTTGAATATTTTGATGAACTTGCCCAGCAAAATTAACTCTAATTTTATAGTTTCCATTTTCGGGAATTTTACAAAAAATATGCTCAATGCTATCAACTTTACTTATGGAAGAACATATTTGGCGATCGCCACCTTTTTCTTGATCAGAAATAAAAAAAAGATCAAGATTATTTAAACCTAAATTTTCAAAACTTTCCCCCATATCATACTGTTGATTATTATTAAAATCTTTTAACTCAACTAAACGATTCCAAACCAAAGTAATACTAACAAAACTATTTTTTTTCAAAGGTTTATCTAATACATAATCTTGAAATAAATTAGCTGAAATAACATCATAATTCCAACCAAAATTAGCCACCTTTTGCTGATAACTCCACTCTCCTGAAACCAACTGATTATAAGCTCTCAAAATATTAAGATGACCAACTCCCAGACTAATATCTAAAGGAATTTGTGGATTAAAATAAGCATCAGACTGTAACCAATTTTTATTTTTTTTATTAAAAATAGTGCGAGTCATGCCCAATAAATTACCATCCCCATTATCCTTAATTTTATCGGCGGAATTAAGTAAAATAGCTTTCATCACCTCCGCATTACGATAATCTTTTGTCCATAAAGGTTTTTTCTGATATAAAAAATTATCTCCTGCCTCTTGCAATAAAGCCACAGAAGCTGTAACATGAGGGGCAGCAAAACTTGTACCGCTTACTTTTTCTATTTTGCCATCTAAATTATATACTTGAATTTGATCACCCGGTGCTAATAAACTAATACTACGTCTTTCTCCTTCATTAATCTCTTGCTTAATTAAATTACTGCCTACACCTCTAGGAAAATCACTCAAATTGGCAAAATCTAACTTATTAAAAACACCCTGTTTTTTTCTAGTATAAGCAGTCGTAATACCATTATAATTATCCGTAGGAATAGGAATACCGCCACTACCTTGATTACCTGCCACCACATATAAAGTATTATGCACCCTAGCTGACCAATCAATACATTGAGTTAATAAAGCATTACCATCTAAACTAGGATTAATACGAGAATCCTTGTCTAAAGATTCTCCAAAACTGAAATTAATAGCCCTAACATCATCATTATTTTGTTTAGCAATATGTTGCGCACTCAAACATTGTTCACCTTGTCCATCTTTTTTGATTAAACCAATGGCACTGGAATAAAGTTTTGCTTTGGGGGCAATGCCTCTTAATTTTTTATGATTACTTACCATCACAGAGGCAACCATAAAAGCATGATTATCGATATTAGCGTTTGGTTTAGCCTCTTTATCTCGAAAAAATGACCCAGCAACAGAAATATTTTTTTGTTTACTGGCAACTTTGTCTAAACCAAATTTTCCTGCTCTTCCTATCTCTACTTGTCCTATAGCAATTTTTCTGCCTAATAAATTATAGGGTTGTTCATGTAAAATAAGGGCATTAATTCCTCTATCTGAGAGGGATTTGTCTAATCCCATCACAGGAATAATAAAACAGATTATTGTTGTACAAAAAACCAACCAAAATAATTTTTGATTCTTCATAATTGTTGAAATTAAACCAATAAATTGATTGTAAGGATAAAGTAAAAAAAATTAAAAACTATAAATAAATGGAGTAAACATTGCCACAACTACAAAATAAAATAATTATTTTAATTATTGCCAAAATTCTGTAACACAATAACCTAATTGATCTAACATTTTTCTTAATAGAGGATAACTTAAACCAATAACATTACTATGACAACCTTCTATTTTTTCGATAAATAAGCCTCCTTTCCCTTCTAAAGCAAAACTACCCGCACACAATAAAGGTTCGCCTGTTTTAACGTAATTTTCAATAGTATAGTCATTAATATTAGCAAAATGAACTCTTGTAACACCAGTATTAGTAACACTTTTGCCCTTTACAATATCGATTAAATGATGACCAGTATATAAAACCCCTACTTTTCCTCTCATGTTTTGCCATCTGGCGATCGCCTCTTGAGTTGAGTGAGGTTTTCCATACACTTCTCCGTCCACTAATAAAACAGAGTCACAACCTAAAACTAATCCTTCTGAATAATTATTAGCAACAGTTTGAGCTTTTTTGGTTGCTAATATTTTAACTAATTCAATGGGATCAAAAATTTTTATTTGAGACTCATCAAAGTTACTATGTTCTACTATAGGGTTTATTCCTATGGTTTTTAGCAGTTTTAAACGAGCAGGAGATGCAGAAGCTAAAATAAATTTAATCACAGTTAATAAGGTAAAATGCTAGTTAATGGATGTTTGTGTCTGATCAAAGTCGCCAAGATGCAAAGGTTAACAAGAAAAAATATTAACTAATGGAAAAAGATTTGGCTGCAATAGTAAAAAGTTTTTTAACAGGAAGCCAACGAGATTCGGGAATAGAAATATTAAAGGTGTATAATTTGCCTTTATTAACTACGATACTGGCCACATTATGTCTTAATTGATTGTTGTTATCATTTTTAACTGCGTATTCTAAAATATAATATTTTCTGTCTTTATCTTCTCGTAATTCAGCGTTAATTAATTCTGCTGATAATTTAGAGTCTGGATTATTATTAACTTTTTTCATAAACCGATCGCCAACTTCTAAAGGATTCCCTAAATCTGTTAAATTTTTTTGTTGATCTACATCACTGATAATAACGCTTAAATTTTCACTAGGATCGATTAAATCTTGATAAGCAATATCCACTCCCGTAGGTAAACTTTTTAAATCAACTCCCACCCATCCATTAGGATAAAGGAATTGATAACCGTTGCTGGTATCCACATAACTCTGTAAACCGCCAACTCCTATAGAACATCCTAATAAGCTAACAGTAAATATAACTAATATAAATTTTATAACTGATTTAAACATTTTTAATAATAAAGATTCAATTTTATTTACTTTTGTATTTTACAGCGTTTTGTAAATTAATAATTTTAGGATTTTCTTCAATTTTAATTTTTATGTTTAAATTTTTCCCCTAATTTTTATTGGCGATCGCCAAATAGCTTTGATAAGTCCTAGCTTTTAATTTAATACTTATTCTCTATTCTAATTCAGAAGAAAAATTAAATTTTTAGAAAAATCAATTACAATTAAATTGTAAAGAAATATTAACAACCTTAAAAAGAAAATGAATCAAATTGACTTAGATTATATTTCGTCTCAATTAGAAAGCCCTAATTCTAAAGATCGTTTACTAGCTTTAGTTTCTTTACGTCAAGTGAGTGCAGAAGATGCTGTACCTTTAATTAAAAAAGTTTTAAATGATGAAATTTTACCCGTTAGATCGATGGCAGTTTTTGCTTTGGGTTTAAAACCTACTGAGGAATGTTGCCCTATTTTAGTTCAATTATTAGAAACTGATGCTGATTATGGTATTCGTGCTGATGCGGCGGGTGCATTAGGATATTTAAAAGATCAAAGAGCTTATGAACCTTTAGTTCGGGCTTTTTATGAAGATACGGAATGGTTAGTCCAATTTAGTGCGGCGGTTTCCTTAGGAAATTTAGGGGATGTTCGTGCTAAAGATGTTTTACTTAATGCTCTTGCTAGTGGTGAACCTGTTTTAGAACAAGCGGCCATCTCTGCTTTAGGTGAAATAAAGGCTGTTGAGGCGGAGAGTGAAATGTTAAAATTTGTGTCTTCAGATGATTGGTTAATTAGACAAAGATTGGCTGAGGCTTTAAGTCATTTTGATAGTGAAAAAAGTTTATCTGCCCTCAAATTTTTGCTTAAAGATGGCAATCCGCAAGTAAGACAAGCCGCTGAAGTTGCTATAGCAAAAAGGACAGTTTAATTATCACAATGGACAGTTTTGTTGACATCAAAAAATCAGAAACTGATTATCTCAAGATTTTTTATTCTTATTTAAAATCTGGCGGGAAGAAAAACCCCCAATACCCCAATACCCCAACACCCCAACCTTGTTATTGTAGGGTGACTTGTTGCTGTAATTGTTCATTTAACCAATTATTAAATAATTCATTTAAGAGTCTTTGTTCCATGGCTTGATCTAATTGGGTTGTTAAAAACTTCTCTAATCTCAAAATTACTATCCATTCACCAATTCTGGTAGGAGGTAAAACTTCTCCGGGTTTGGCTGTCATTAACATTTGGGCAATTTGCGGATGAGGTACATTTAATTCGATCGGTCCAATTAAGCCTCCTGTTTGAGCTTCTGCACCTTGAGAGAATTGTTTTGCTATATCGGCAAAAGACTGCTCTGCTGCTTGTAATCTAAAATATAAAACTTGGGCTACTCCCATATCTTTGGTTCTAATTAGGGAATATATCACTTTATCTAAATCTTTTTTTCTCTTTAAATAATAAGATTCTAATTTATCCTGCCAAGTTTCTTTTTTAAATATATCTAATTTTAATGCTCTGATAATTTTGCTATCTAATTCTTCTTGGGTTAGTTGATTTTTTTCTAACCATAATTTTAATTGCTCGTCCGATGTAATTTGATATTGATTAAAAAATTGTTGACGATAATTTTGTATTTCTGCTTCTGTATATTCTGTTTTGGCGATCGCCAAATCTAAAAAAATTTCTTTAGCCAGAGGCATTAACATTTGATATTCCTTTAGTAGAGGAAAAATATCTTTTTCGGTAATAATTTTGTCAGCAACTCGTAAAATTTCACTCATAAAAAAACTGTAATTAATGAATAGCAAATAAATAAAAACTAAAAAATTAGAAAAAAGTCAATAAAGGTAAAAAAAGAGTTACAAAATAATAAACTACGGGGGCGGTAAAAACATAACTATCCGTACGATCTAAAATGCCACCATGACCGGGTATTAACTCACCCGAATCTTTAACTCCAGCATCTCTTTTCATCATCGATTCAGTTAAATCTCCTAAAAGACTAACAATGCCAATAAGAAACCCCAATAACATACCACTAAAAAGTCCCCAAGGCCAATGGAGATACCATGAACCAATTAATCCAATTATCATACTACCAATAATACCGAAAATCGAACCTTCTACGGTTTTTTTAGGGCTTATATTAGATAAAGGAGTACGTCCAAACTTTTTCCCCATAATATAAGAAAAAATATCGGCTGCCCAAATACAAGCCATCGCCAAAAATGTAATTTTTAAAGCATCAGGGAAATTATTAAAATTCCAAGAAGAGGGGAAATAACCCCCTAAAGGTAGATTAGACAAATTAGGGATAATTTGAGTATAAGAATCATTTTGATCTAAACTTACTCGTAAACGAATCCAATAACTAGGCAAATAACCCAGATAAAATAAACCGAGAATAGATGTAGATATATCAGCAATACTCGCTAATTTTGGTTGAAAAAGTAGATAAAAACAAATTAATGCACCTGCTAAAGCAAAAACGGCATCAGTTAAACTAGGCATTAAATTAGCGGTAATTAATAATAACTGAGATACTACTAAAGTAATTTTTTTTGAGGGTTGGATGCCTTTAGCTTGAACTAATTTAAAATATTCTATTTGTGCTAAAAATACAATGATGCCAAAACCTACGGTAAAATACCATCCTCCGAAAATAATCATAGTTAATGCGATGGCGATCGCCACAATGGCACTGATAATTCTAGTCCAAGGCATATGAATTAGTGATCAAGTTTAAATAACGATTAATTATAGCAGTTGAGAGTTAACAGTTGAATAATAATTAAAAAACCCTGTGGAACAGGCATCTTGCCTGTTATCCTTACTACAACTATATTGCTTGTTATCCTTATCAAAAAAGAGACAGGCTGGAAGCCTATCCCACGGAGGATAGGAAACCATAAGCATTTTTAACTCTATTTAAAGTTTGATTGGCTACCGTTTCTGCTTTTTCTTTGCCCTGTTTTAACACTGAATTTAGATAATCTTTATGATTAATAATTTCTGCGTATTTTGTTTGAATTGGTTGTAAATAGCCGATCGCCACTTCCGTTAATAAAGGTTTAAATTTGCCCCAACCCATACCCTCAATTTCTTGTTCAACTTCTGTTTTACTTTTACCTGAAAAAATACTATACAAAGTTAAAAGATTCTGACATTCAGGGCGATCGCCATCATCAAAAGTTAAACCAATTATGGCATCAGTTTTACATTTTTTAATTTTTTTACTGATTACATCTGGAGAATCTAACAGATTGATTCTGCTAAATTCGGAAGGATCAGACTTAGACATTTTTTTGTTACCATCAGTTAAACTCATCACTCTAGCCCCTTCTTTTTTAATTAAAGGTTGTGGTAATTTTAAAATAGACTCTTTACCTTTAGCAAATTGATCATTAATACGGATAGCTATATCACGAGTTAACTCTAAATGCTGTTTTTGATCTTCGCCTACAGGCACTAAATCCGCATCATATAATAAAATATCGGCTGCCATTAAAATAGGATAATCCAATAAACCAACGCTCACATTTTCCCCTTGTTTAACAGCCTTTTCTTTAAATTGAATCATTCTTTCTAACCAATTTAAAGGAGTAATACAGTTTAATAACCAAGCCAATTCACTATGGGCAGTGACGTGAGATTGAACAAAAATTGTTGAATGACTTAAATCTATACCACAAGCCAAATACAAAGCGGCGATCGTATAAGTATCCTCCGCCAAACTTTGAGGATTATGAGGCACCGTAATAGCGTGTAAGTCCACTACACAGAAAAAATTATCATACTCTGCTTGTATTTCAACCCAATTACGAATTGCCCCCAAATAATTGCCAATATGTAAGTTTCCTGTAGGTTGCACTCCCGATAATACACGCTTTTTACTCATTAATCTTTGTTCCTATCTTTCAATTACTAATCATTAAACAAAAATTATAAACTCTTACAAACAAAATTTTGAATCTTATGAGCATATTATTTTGAGTTTATATCTCTTTCTTTTTATCTGAAAATTACCCTTCTCAAGGGGTTAGGGGGATAAATCTTCCTCTTATTCCCCCTTCTCAAGGAGGGCTGTTTCATTCTAAAGAAAAAGCAATTATAGGGTGATAGGGTGATAGGGTGATAGGGGGAAATAGGCAATGATCACAAGAATATATATGGCTGAAAAATATCACAAATTAATTAATAATCACGAAGATATTGAAAAAAACTAAATTTGTCGATTTTTTCCTCTATTACTTCTTTTTTCTCCCTAATTCCCTAATTCCCTCTCTCCCCATTCTTCTTACTTAAGAATGAAACCCCCCAACCCCCCTTGAAAAGAGGGGCTTTTTCTCTTGTTCCCCCTTTTTAAGGGGTTTAGGGGGATCAAAAACTTTAATATATTTCGTAATATTACAAACTATTGACAACAAAAATTAAATTATTATAGGATTCTTTGATAAGTTTGTTTTCATTTTAAGATTATCATCGCCATGAATAACCCAAACCTGCTCATTATCGATTCTGCCGTTAACGATTCTGATTCTTTATTAACTGGTTTGAAGGAAAACACCAGCGTTTATACCCTTAAACCTGATCAGGACGGTATTAAACAAATTAGCAATATTTTACAATCTCAAACTAATATCGCTAATTTAGAAATTATTGCCCATGGCGAATCAGGTAAAATAAATTTAGGAAATTCTCAATTAACCTTGACAAATCTACAAAAATATGTTAAGGATTTAAGCAGTTGGTCTCATAAAATTAAAGGTTTATTGCTTCATAGTTGTGAAGTGGCTTTAAGAGAAACAGGGAAAAGTTTTGTTAATAATCTTAGTAATATTTTAAATGTAGGAATTGGGGCTTCTACAACTTTAATCGGTAATGCCAAGTTGGGGGGTAATTGGGATTTAGATTACGTTACACAAAATCTAAAATTTGAGTCGGTTTTAAGTGAAAAAAGTCAATTAAACTATGAAGGACTTTTAAATACAATCACCGTTACAACCTTAGGCGATGTATTAGATGGTAATGATGGTGTTACTTCTCTTCGAGAAGCCATCGCCACAGCAATCGCAGGAGATACTATTACTTTTGCTAATGGTGGCACAATTACCCTAGATAATTCATTAGGGCAGTTAGTGATTAACAAATCTTTAACTATCAATGGAGATACCGATAATAACCCCTTAACTCAAAATATAACTGTCCAAGTAACTGGTAGTAATATAACACGAGTATTTTTAATTGATGATGGTACGGCAAATAAAGCTAATGTAACTATCAACA
>CAZWLZ010000074.1:0-12420 GCA_964634505.1 uncultured bacterium
TACTTGAGCGGCGGTGCTTGTCATAATTTTTACATTAATTCTTTAATTCCCTACATTCTATTTTAAGTTAGAAAATGTAGGTTAGCTTGAATAAAATGAAACCCAACGATTAAACATAAAAAATTTGGGTTACGTACCTTAACCCAACCTACAATAAAGGCGATCGCCATTAAATTATCTATCTTGATCAAAAAAATTCGTAGTAAGCCCTTAAGGGCTTATTATGGCTAAAGTAGAATCTTTTTATCCTAATCGATCAGCTGTGAGACTTTAGTTTAAGCAATAGTTTCGTAAGAAATTTTAATATTAGGTAGTAACTGAAGTTAAGTAAATGAAATATAATTTTAAAAGTAAGATTATCAAATTAAAGCTATGCCTCCTAAATCTTCTTCCCTCCTAACTTTATCGAAAATTTTGGCACTTACTACATTAACGGCAATCTCAGGTTGTACTATTAATATTAATACGGGGCAAGTACCCCATAATGTAGAATCTGATAACTCTTTCTTACAATTATGTCAAAATATCGATTCTCTTCCCCCTGAGCAACAACATACTGTTAAGGTATTGTTAGAAGAAGTTGAAACTTCAGATTGTAAAGAAGCTAACGCTAAATTAAATAAACTTACTGAATTGGAGTTAGTCCGTAACCAAATAACAGATGTATCACCTTTAGCTAACTTAACTAATCTTACTACGTTGTCTTTATTCGAGAACCAAATAACAGATGTATCACCTTTAGCTAACTTAACTAATCTTACTTCATTGTTTTTACAGTCTAACGAAATAGCAGATGTATCACCTTTAGCTAACTTAACTAATCTTACTACGTTGTATTTAGCCGATAACAAAATAACAGATGTATCACCTTTAGCTAACTTGACTAATCTTACTACGTTGTATTTAGCCGATAACAAAATAACAGATGTATCACCTCTAGCTAACTTGACTAATCTTACTAAGTTGGCTTTAAGCGATAACCAAATAACAGATGTCACTCCTTTAACTAACTTAACTAATCTTACTAAGTTGGCTTTAAAGAATAACCAAATAACGGATATGTCACCTTTAGCTAACTTAATTAATCTTACTTATTTAGCTTTATGGAATAACCAAATAACAGATGTATCAGCTTTAGCTAACTTAACTAATCTTACTAATTTGAATTTAATGATTAACAAAATAAAAGATGTATCACATTTGGCGAACTTAACTAATGTTACTTCGTTGTTTTTAAGCGGTAACCAAATAACAGATCTATCACCTTTGGATAATTTAACTAATCTTAAAGAAAAATTATTTTAGGGACAAGATATCAATTAAGTTAGGAAAAATATACAGCAAATTAACAGCAATTATTAAAAAAGAAAGTGATTGGTGTGTTTCACTTTGTCTTAAATTAGATATTGCTAGTCAAGGCTACTTTCGCAAAAAGTCTAAGTTGGCATTATCTGTTGGCGATCATTTAAACAGAAGAATATAATGAGTTGATATGCCTTTTGAAACCTAGAGATATTTTTGATAGGATTTAAGAGTATTAAAATTATTATTAATGTATGAACAAACTTAATTTACCAGTGATTATCGAGAAAGATGAAGAAGGTTATTTTGCCTATTGTCCTTCACTTCAAGGGTGTTATACTCAAGCAGATTCCTACGAAGAAATCATTGATAATATTAAAGATGCCATTTCTTTACATATTGAAGATCGTATTGCTAATGGGGAAGAATTACCTAATATTGGACAAATAAGTTTAACTTCTGTGGAGGTAGTTGCTTGAGTATTCGTTTCCCCAGAGTTACTGCCAGTGATGTTATTCGTGTAGTAGAAAAAATCGGATTCACTTTAGCAAGACAAAGTGGAAGTCACAAAATTTATAAAAATCCTGAAGGAAAAAGAGTGACAATTCCTTATCATGGTACAGAAATTCTGAAAATTAAAACTCTAAAAAATATCTTAAATGATGCTAATTTAACTGTAGAAGAATTTACTGATTTTTTGTAAGTCAAGATTATTTTTGAAATGACAATAGACTTCTTGCGAAAATTCTAAAATCGCTCTGAACTAAAGTTCGAGCTAAGAACTTAAACCCGTTAAAACGGGTTAAAATACTACTTAAATCCCCAAAATATTGTTTTTAGTCAGCTTAAGCTGACTTTAGCTTTTAGCTTGAACTTTAGTTCAAAGTTATGTGCATAATAATTTTAAGATTAAGTAGCAACTTGGGTTATTTAAGAAATTATTGTCAAGACTAATCTAAAATTTTTAATTCCTTTACAATAATTAATCAATTTATCGATTATAAATAAAATATTGCGCTAAACAGTCTTTAATTTTTAAAATAATTATGCTTAAAACAAAAACTACCTTACCAAAAATTTCGCCTTCTTTACCATTGAGAATGTTAACAGTAAAAGAATATCATTTAATGGGAGAAATAGGAATTTTACACTCTGAAGAAAAAACCGAATTAATTGCGGGACAAATTATTAAAAAAATGACACCACAAGGAAGTTATCATGCCGCCGCTATTAGACGTGCTGATCGTTTATTTGGTCAGTCTTTAGGCGAAAATGTTTTGGTACAAAAACAATTACCAATTATCTTAAATGATTTTTCTGAACCTGAACCAGATATAGCTGTAGTTAAAGCCGATCCTTATGATTATGATGATGATCATCCTACGGCAAAAGATGTTTATTTAATTATTGAAATTGCTGATAGTACATTAAAAACTGATCGAGAAATTAAAAGAAAACTTTATGCCCAATCAGGTATTAAAGATTATTGGGTTTTAGATGTGAAAAATGGTAATTTATATGTCTATCGAGAAGCTAATGAAGAAGATTATCAAACTGAAATAATTTTAACAGAAGAAGAGGCGATCGCCCCTTTAGAATTTCCTGAATTTCAAATTAAAATTTCTCAAATGTTACGCCCTAAAAGTTAATTACAAAGATTTGAAACGCAGTGCAACCAGTACATTTAAAAAGAATCAATAATGAATAATGTACAGGTTTCGTATCTCAACCCAACCTACAGGCTTTTTAGTTAAAATTATCCCCAAACCAATCGTTATCTAATAATTGTTGCAAACTATAAGGACATTCATTAGGAAAAATTTTTTTATTTAAACCAGTTTTAATTGCTACATATTTAATAGATTTTTGGTAAATATTCTCTTTTTCTTGATCAAGATGTTTCCTTAAATTAGCAGTCATATCAGTTTCTAATTCGTCACGAAAATTAGTAATTTCTGCCGCCCAATGACGATGATTAATTTTTTCTGAATCCCAATATTCAATTAATAATAAATGAAGAATAATTTGTTTTAAATAACTTTCTCCACTTCGTTTAATATCTCTAACCAAATTTTCTAATACCTCTTTCAAACTATCTAAATCTAAATCTGTTACATTTTTTTGTTTTATTTGCTCTAAAGTGGTTTCATACCATGCTAAATAATCTTGATTATATAAATCTGTTAAGCTCATTTTAGTCAAAGACGGCATAATATTTTTTTTCCTACAACTATGATGATTTTCTTAGAGTTTAACACAGTAACAGGACTTATAAAAAAGACAAATTCAAGCTCCCCAACCTCCAAAACTACAGATTAAGGGTGCTAATCCGTAAGTTTTATTGTTTTAACTAAATTATTGGCGATCTCCACAGCTTGCCATAATAATTCTGGCTCATTTTCTAATAGATTATGAGAATTTTTGGTTTCTAATTTGGTAAAAATATTGGTTAAAATTTTGCGTCCATAACTACCAAAAGCAATACCAGAGACTTTTTTAATTTGATCATCAGATGATAATAAATTGAGATTTTTTAATTTTAAACCAGTGTATTGATTCGTACCTCCTGCCAACTGTATATAGCCTGATAAGTTTGATTTAAGGACTTCTTGGGCATATTTGATCGTTAAATGGGTTGTACCGATACCTATATCCCCACTCATAGGTCGTCCATCGGTTTGCCAAATTAAAGGACTTGATAAAGGTTCAATGATAGTTAAAATATCTTTTAAATAAGATACTACTTCCTCTTCAAAAGGACAGCTAATAGCCAATATTTTAAGATTAGATACATGAGAAGCAATTTTTGACCATAATTCTCGAAAATTGTCTTTATGACCTTTTTGTGTATGAATTTCGATGGCTGAAATATTTAACTCTGATAACCAATTAACTATCATTTCAGGCTTGGATACATAAGAGCGAGTAAAAATTAAATTACTCGGACATACGGGCAAACAACGACCACAACCATAACATAATTGATCAATTACACCTTGATGAACCTCATTAAAGGCGATCGCCAATGCTGGACAAATTTTTTCACAAGGGCGATGACAATCGCTAGGGCATTGATCAATATTAAATTCTGCTTTACGAAAATGGGGGTCTTCCCCATCATTTATACTGATCATTAAATAAGGTTGAAAGTGATAATGATAACCCCGTTTGTTGGCTTCTTCTTGTAAATTTTGAGCAATTTTTAACCCTTCTTGAGCTGCGATAATTACGGCTTTATCGGCAGCCAAATCAATACAATCTGCTCCAGCTAAGGTATAGACTAAAGTTAAATTACGAATAGCACTAAGATGCTGATAACTTGCACCACAAATTAATTTAAACCAATTACTTTCTTGTAAAGATGAAAGTGGACTTTTTTTGATATTTTTCACAATCTAATTTACTAATTTTCTATTTCAGATTCTGATTAAATTTACAAGCAGGATGTAATTAAATTCACAGGCAAGATGCCTGTGCCACATTTTGACAAAATTTATTCCCCCTTAGTAAGGGGGTGGGGGGTTGGATGCCTGTGTCACAAGAAAAATTAGATATTGGTTAATTCTTTTTCTTTGATTAATAATAACTTATCGATTTTAGCAATATATTCATTGGTAATTTCTTGAATTTTAGCTTGTAAATCACGAGATTCATCTTCAGAAATTTCGCTATTTTTTTCTTGTTTCTTTGTTTTATCAACCCCATCTCTTCGGACATTGCGGATAGCAACTTTTCCTTCTTCTGCATATTTCCCTGCCAACTTCGCAAATTGTTGACGACGCTCAGCCGTAAGAGGAGGAATATTTAAGCGAATTACTGAGCCATCATTATTAGGAGTTAAACCTAAATCTGACAAAGAAATTGCTTTTTCTATCTTCCCAAGACTACTTTTATCAAAAACTTGAATTACGATGGTAGTAGCATCAGGAGTATTAATATTAGCTAAAGACTTCAAAGGTGTTTCAGTGCCGTAATATTCTACTGTAATTTTATCTAATAAAGAAGCATTAGCTCTGCCCGTGCGAATAGTATTAAAATCTTGCTGTGTTTTGTCAACACTTTTTTGCATATTATCTTTTAGATCATCAAGTAAACTCATTTTAAATCTCCAACAATAGTTCCTACTTTTTCCCCATTTATCGCTCGAATAATATTACCCTTAACCGATAAATTAAAAACAACGATGGGAATATTATTATCTTTACATAAGGCGATTGCCGTTCCATCCATAACTTTTAAGTCTTGAGTGAGAACATCCTGATAAGTTAGATTATCATAACGCAGAGCATTTTTATTAACCATGGGATCACTATCATAGACACCATCTACTTTAGTGGCTTTAAAAATTACTTCTGCATCAATTTCGGCTGCCCTTAAAGCGGCTGTAGTATCCGTGGTAAAAAATGGATTACCCGAACCAGCCCCAAAAATAACTACTCTACCTAATTCTAAATGACGAATAGCTCTTCGGCGAATATAAGGTTCAGCAATTTCTTGCATGGCGATCGCCGTTTGAACTCTAGTAGCAATGTCAATTTGTTCTAGGGCATCTTGTAAAGTCATGGCATTCATCACAGTAGCAATCATGCCTACATAATCAGCTGTTGCCCTATCCATCCCAGCTGCCGAGGCTTTTACGCCTCGAAAAATATTTCCTCCACCGACAACGACAGCAATTTCGATGCCTTGTTTAACGACTTCTGAAATCTCCTGAGCAATATCAGCAACTACTTTGGGATCGATTCCGTAACCTAAATTGCCCATTAAGGCTTCACCACTCAATTTTAATAATACTCTTCGGTAAGTCATGCTTCTTTTGTGCTGGTAGTCAGTAAAATGTTTGTGATTATTTTTCTTCAGTTAAGATAACAGTTTTTGTCACTAACAACACAATTTAATTTTGTAAAGGAAAATTAAAACTTAATAATTTCTAATATTTATGACAGCAAATTGAGATTAAAGCAGTAACAAGTATAGTGAGTTGAAAAAGATTGATGAGAAAATTTAATAGCTTTTGTAGGTTGGCCTCTTGATTCAATCTTATGAACAGAAGACAGGCTTCTAGCCTGTCTCACAATTTTTATAATTGATCAAATTACTTGACCGTTGATAATTGTTTAGTGAAAAAAGTTGCTAAAATATTTTCAGCAATTTGAGGACTTGTTAAACCTAAATCTGCTTTAGATTCATCAGGTGTAGCGTGTTCAACTAATTGATCGCCTATTCCTAAACGTTTAACAGGTACAAGAATATTATTATCTAGTAAAGCCTCCGCCACAGCTGAACCAAAACCGCCCATAATTGAGCCTTCTTCTAAAGTGACAACTTTACCGATACGTTTAGCTAAAGGTAAAATTAACTCTGTATCAAGAGGTTTAACAAAACGAGCATTAATAACGGTAGCCTCCACGCCATGTTCGCTAAGAATTTCAGCCGATTGTAAGGCAACATTAACCATCGTGCCATAACCAATTAATAAGACATCATCCCCTTGGCGTAAAATTTCCCCTTTGCCAATTTCGATCGCCTCCCAACCTTCTTCAGCTAAAGGTACACCTAAACCATCACCACGAGGGTAACGCATAGCGATGGGGCCAGTGGTATGATTGACTCCTGTCACCATCATTCTTTGTAATTCTGACTCATCTTTAGGGGCCATAATGGTCATATTAGGAATACAGCGTAAATAACTAATATCATACATCCCTTGATGAGTAGGCCCATCTGCACCCACAATTCCAGCCCGATCTAAACAAAAGAAAACAGGTAAATTTTGGATACAAATATCGTGAATAATTTGATCATAAGCTCGTTGTAAAAAAGTAGAATAAATGACCACAACAGGACGCATTCCTTCACAAGCTAAACCACCAGCTAAAGTGACAGCGTGTTGTTCAGCAATACCGACATCAATATATTGGTGCGGTAATTTTTGCTGTAATTTATCTAAACCTGTACCAGTAGCCATAGCCGCCGTAATACCGATAATTTTAGGATTATTTTGAGCCAAAGTGGTTAAAGTATGGGCAAACACTTTAGCATAACTAGGGGCTTTGGGTTTCTTAGAAGGGATTGGTTTTCCTGTAGTTAAATTAAAAGGATTTTGGGCATGATAACCTACTTGATCTTTTTCTGCTACTTCGTAACCTTTGCCTTTGACTGTAGCCACATGAACTAAGACAGGCCCTTTTACTTTATGGGCTTGTTTAAAAGTATTAATTAATTCAGGCAAATTATGACCATCAATAGGACCAAAATAAGTAAAACCTAATTCTTCAATTACTGCCCCAACCTTAGGCACAGCAAGACGTTTCATGCCTTCTTTTAGGCTAAGCATTTCTGGGGATAAATGTTCTCCATCACCAAAAAAGGGTAAATGTTTAAATTGTTCTTCTAAATTATCGGCGATAAATTGAATAGGATCAGATAAACGAGCTTTATTGAGATAACGAGAAATTGCCCCTACATTTGGAGAAATAGACATTTCATTATCATTTAACACTACCATTAGATTAGTATTAGGTAAATGACCAGCATGATTGATTGCTTCTAAAGCCATACCTCCAGTTAATGCACCATCTCCAATAACTGCCACAACTTTGAAGTTTTCGCCTTTGGCATCTCGTGCTAAAGCCATGCCTAAACCAGCAGAAATGCTTGTAGAAGCGTGGCCAGCTCCAAAATGGTCAAATTTGCTCTCTTTTCGATTTAAGTAACCTGCAATACCGTTTTTTTGCCGTAAGGTTGAAAATTCATGATAACGGCCGGTGAGCATTTTATGAGGATAGGCTTGATGTCCTACATCCCAAATGACTTTATCTTTATCTAGGTCAAGAGTTTGGTATAATCCAATGGTTAATTCTACTACTCCTAAACCGGGGCCTAAATGGCCGCCAGTAGCGGCGATCGTTTCTAAATGTTTTTCTCTAATTTGACGGGCGACATCTTCTAGTTGACGTGTTGATAAACCATGTAATTGATTCGGATGTGTTAATTCGCTTATGTGCATAGTAATTTATAATTTATAATTTATAATTATATTTGATAATTTAAAGAGTTACTTATCACTTGATTTTTGTTGCTTTTTTATTTCCTGTGTTGTTAATCATCTATTGACTATTGCTTATTGTCAAGTCTTTTTATGTCCTTGATTGGTTACTTCTTTTTAATAACTTTGGATTATTTTTTGGCTGAAATTATACGTCCAAAACTTTTTAATTGTTGATAGTAATTAGTGCTAATTTGATTATGATTAGCAGAGAGTTTATTAATACCAATACCATTATTACCAAAATCTTTACCCGAACTATGAATATAGTCTAAGTTACCTAAATATAAGGCTACATGGTTTATTTTTGTTTTGCCAAAAAAGATTAAATCACCTCTTTCCAATTCCTCTTTAGAAATAGATTGAGTTACAGTTTCTTGTTGATAAGAATCTCTAGGCAACCACAAACCGACACTAGCAAAAGCCGCTTGAATTAAGCCCGAACAATCATAATTAGGGGCGAGAGTGCCTCCCCATTGATAATGATTTGGTTTACTCATGGCTTGGTGGGTAAATTCGATTACTTCTTCTAATTTTGTTTCTATTTCTTGTCTAGTAACTGTTGATGATTGATATTTTTTAGGGGCTGGTTGTAATTGATCTTTTTTGGCGATCGCCAACCAACCCTCATAATCATCTTCACATAAACAAACTTTAATAGCATGATCATTTTGAGTTTGAGAAATAACTCTTAAAAATCTGCCCTTACTTACTTGGGTAGCTAATTTAAGACATTCGGGAGAATCATATAAATCTAAATCACTAAGACAAAAATATTCTTCGGTAACCGAAAAAGGTAATAAATTATAAACCATTACTTGAAAAATAAAAAAATAATTATAACATTTTTGGCATTGGTAAATTAGGCTAGGATTAGGGGATTAAACGTTTTTCAGGATATAAATCCAAGATTCCTTTTTCCGAAGCCTCACAAATACCTCTATCTGTAATTAATCCAGTAATTAAACGGGCAGGAGTTACGTCAAATCCATAATTAGCTGCTTTACTATTTTCTGGGGTTAAAAGCACTTCTATTATTTCATTATCTTTTAATCCTCTGATGTATTTAACTTCTCTTGCGTCTCTTTCTTCTATGGGTATTTCTTTAATTCCGTCTCTAATTTGCCAATCAAAAGCTGAGTAGGTTAAGGCAACATAAAAAGGAATGTTATTATCTTTGGCTGCTAAGGCTTTTAAATATGTACCTATTTTATTGGCTACATCGCCTGTATAAGTTGTACGATCACTACCTGTGATGACCATATCAACTAATCCATGTTGCATTAAATGGCCCCCTACGTTATCGGCAATAACGGTATGATTTACCCCTTGTTGCCCTAATTCCCAAGCAGTCAATCTTGCTCCTTGATTACGAGGACGTGTTTCATCCACCCATACATGAATTTTTATTCCCTGTCGATGGGCTTCATAAATAGGGGCGGTTGCTGTACCATTATCGACACAGGCTAACCAACCTGCGTTACAATGGGTCAAAATATTGACTGTATCTCCTTTTTTTTGTCCACTAATGGTTTTAATTAGAGATACTCCATAGTTACCGATGTTTTTACAAAATTCCACATCTTCATCGGCGATCGCCATTGCTTCTTTTAAGGTTGTGTCAATAATCAAATCAAGATCATTTTCTAAGGATTTGACTATGTCTAATTGTCTATTGACTGCCCATTCTAAATTAACTGCTGTAGGGCGGGTGGCTTTTAATTTTTCTCCTGCTAAGTGCAAATATTCTTGAATATTGGTAACTCCATTGCGTTTTGCTTCTAAACTGGCAATATACACTCCAAAAGCTGCTGCTGCCCCAATTACCCCCGCTCCTCTAAGGTGCATTTCTTTGATGGCGATCGCCATTTGTTCTACGGTAGTTAAATCTTCAATGATAAATTGATGAGGAAGATGACGTTGATCAATAATTTGTACTACATGAGGATTATCAGATTTTAACCAAATAGTACGATAAGATTTGCCGTTGACATTCATAATTGATTAATTGATTTGCGTGAATTTGACTTATTCTGTAGATTGTAAGTAATTTTTTTATAAAGAAATAATTAAAAAACCCTCTTGAAATTTTGCCCCTTTAACCGATTGCCCATTTAAAGGAGGGGGTAAAAAAATGTTATGACGTTGATTTCCCGCTTCAATAGTAATTTCTGAACTTGATTGACTTAATTTGACTTGTTTTTTATCGAAACTAGGTAAAAAGATTTTTACTTCTCGTTTTGCCGTATCGATAGTGATAGGGGAAGGTGCTTTGATGGCCAATTCTTTAAAATTAGGTAAAGCATCAATAAGAGGTTGCCAATTCTCTCCTTCTAAAAAAGGAATAGCAGTTAAATGTAAAGGATTAAAATCCTTATTTAATTCATTAGTGATACTAACTTGATTCAATAATACTCCCCCCACAGTTAAGCCAATTTGTTGGGCGCTTCCCCATAAAAACTTAGCATTGGCGATGGCCGCAGGATTATCATTAGTAACCAAAAAAGAAGCTACACGACTGGGATTAGCTAAAGCATTTTTTCCTTTTTCTAAAAATTGATTACTTTCGTTATTCGTTTGAGAAATAAAATCATCAGGATTCCAAGATACATTTAAAATCGCACTACTAACTGGCTGAATAAAAGGAGATAAAGTTTTTACAATATCAGATTCTTCCAAGGTTTGTTTTACTCTTCTTACATACCAACTAGCAGTTTCGGGAATGCCAAACATTCTTAGAGTATTCATACCATGAACGCCATCATAGATAATGATGTCATAATGACCTTTTTCGTCCTGTTCTCTGATAAAATTCAAAGCCAAAGCCGAATCTAAACCAGGGAATATTGCTAACTCTTGTCCGTAAATATTTTTCAAAATTGGCGATCGTAAATATTTTGCTTCTAATTGTTTCAATTCTTCCCAATTCTCTTCTAATAAATTGGTTGACTTCAATTGAATTACATCTAAATTATGAGCAATTTTAGTAATACTATTATCTAATGTTTGCCCTAATTGAATGGTGAAAGCTGGAGTAGCATCTTGGGCAACTAAAAGCACCTTTAAACCTTCTGTAGAGAATTTTTTAGCTGTGGCGATCGCCATCGTAGTACAACCGATACCACCTTTACCGAGAAAAGTCAGAATAAAAGTCATGAAAATTTCGCAAATTAACTATTGATTTTTAATTATGTCTTCTTTTTGAATTATTGTCCACATTTAATAGGGAATGGGTAATGGGTAATGGGGTGTTGGGGTGTTGGGGTGTAGATGAAAGACTAATCTTTTTATAAATTTATGTTTTTCAAGTTTTGAAGTGATTTTATAACTCCTAAAATCGAACTAAAACCTTCTTAGTCAAACCTAACAACCAATACCTAATGCCTAATACCTTCTTATAACTTAACCTCAGATCATAAATTATGAATTTATATTTTAATTCTGGGAAAAATTGAGTTAAAATGTAGTGATTAGAAATTTTAGAATGTAATTCTATTCAAAGCCAAATAGACAAAATGAGTAAAAGAAGATTTGTAATTGGAGATGTGCATGGACATTACGATGCTTTAATGGGGTTATTTGAGGCGATCGCCCCTGATAAAGAAGATGAAATTTATTTTTTAGGAGACTTAATTGATCGTGGAGATCAAAGTGCCGAAGTAGTAAAATTTGTCATGGATAACAATTATAATTGTCTTCTTGGTAATCACGAAATAATGTTATTAAACATATTAGGTTCGGGAGAAGTTGTGCCGCAACTGTTTCAATCTTGGTTACAAAATGGAGGTTATGCCACCGTCACCAGTTATGGCAATAAAATTCCCCAAGAACATATTGATTGGTTTTTTCAATTACCCTTATACTTAGACTTAGGGGACTTTTGGCTAGTTCACGCTGGAGTTAATCCTCAAATGCCCATTGAAGATCAAACCTCAGATCAATTTTGTTGGATTCGAGATGAATTTCACTGTTCTAAAGCACCTTATTTTGAAGATAAATTAATCATTACAGGCCATACTATTACCTTTACTTTCCCTGGTATCAAATCTGGACAATTAGCCGCAGGAGAG
>CAZWLZ010000075.1:0-12354 GCA_964634505.1 uncultured bacterium
ACTGGTCCTGGGTTCGAGTCCCAGGCTACCCATTTTAAATATTGTGTCTTAAGTTAATTAATCAATAATATAGAAGAGTTCCTGACTGGTTATCAATTAAATTTGTTAGGGAAGGGGAAAGAGACGATGGAAATAACTAAATATTTAAGGTAATAATCATAACACGATTTTATCAAAATTATCTTAATATTGAGATTTGCCTAATACTTATTCTTTTTAGGGATTCCCTAAGTATTTTCGTAAATAAGGGGAAAAAACCTCATAAATCAAAGTTAAAGGTTTGCCATTATGCCAGAACAAATAATGTCGTCCCCAAAAAGCACCTTTTTCTTGAAAAGCCAACTCTAAAGCCTTAGAATTTCCATAGTAAATACCTTGAATATCTCGATATAATTCGGTATGCAAACGAGATAAACTCTCCCAAATTGGTAAAGATTTATTTTCTAAATATTGATCGCATTCTTCCATATTCCACCAAGAAGCTGCATAGGCTAACCTTTGCCCTGAAGCAGTTTTTAACCAAACTTGTCTTCTTAATCTAGGATTGGGAATGGTGGCGATCGCTAATGGAGCATGATCATCCGTATCGCCGATAGGAGACATATCGATGACATCAACGGAGATCGTCTCTCTAGTAAGTAAGGTAAGATGGCGGGTAGGAGAACCGTCTCCAAGTAACAAAATCTGCCAAGCAGGGGCTAATTGATTAGGGGGTAAACCGATTGTAAGCACTTCTGCTCCCCCTTGCCAAATGGGGGTTAAAATATGCCATTCTTGATCTATGGATGATTGTAAATCTTGGTGTAATTTCAACTTTTTTCTAATTTATTTACAAAACTTAATATTATTGTAACAATTTTATGGATCAAAATACCTCATTATTACCAATTTGGATAACAGGAAGTAGTCGAACGGGAAAAAGTACGAAATTAATAGAAAAATTGGTAGAATTTGCTGAAAAAATATCTTTGCAAAAGAGTGAAAAAAATATCTCAAAACCGATTTTAGTATTTTCAGTTAACAGAGAAAATCGAAGTAAATTATTTCATCAATATTCACAAATTAATCAAAACAATCATCCTACAATTATTTTTAAAACTTTTTTAGGTTTCATTGAAGAAGAAGTCAAATTATTTTATCCTTTGATTTGTCAAGAATTAAATTTAAAATCACCCTTTCCCTTGAAATTGCGTCCAGAAACCGAACAAGAATTAGCCACTGTTTTATGGAAATCAGATTTTACGAACGAAGAATTGGTAATGTTTGGGGGAGAGTATCGTTTAGTTCGTATTATGTTAGATTTAGGGCAATTATCAGCAGCCGCTGGTATTGCTTTAGAGAAAATGTCATCTAAAGATAATTTTTTAGCCAAAGTAAAACAAGTTTCAACAGAAGGAATAGGAAATTTACTCAAAATAGGTTTAGATGATATATATAAGACGAATAATAACCAAAATTATCATTGGCAAAAAATAGAGAATTTATTATTAAAATGGCAAAATTGGTGCTTAAAAAGAGGCTTTCTTACTTATGCTTTAATTTATGATTTATATTGGCGTTATTTATTAACAAATCCTCTTTATTTAGAAAAATTGATAAGTAGGTATCAAGGTATTTTTGCAGATGATACCGATGATTATCCGGCTATTAGTGGTGATTTTTTTCATATTTGTTTAAATCACGGTTTATTTGGCGTTTTTACTTATAATCCAGATGGTAAGGTTAGATTAGGTTTAAATGCTGATCCTAATTATTTAGTAAGTTTAGCTGATCGTTGTCAAATTGAATCTTTAGATGATTTTCCTGAAGCAAATTTGGCGTTAAAAATAGGTAATTCGATTTTAAATTCTATCAATGAAGGAGAATTAATTGATTCTAATTGTAGGCAATATTTACCTTTAATTAGTGAAGTGACTAGAGCAAGTTTATTAAGAAAAATAGCAGATAAAATTATCGATTCAATTAATAGTGGAGAAATAAAAGCATCTGAAATTGTGATCATTGCACCCGGTTTAGATGATATTGGACGCTATACTTTAATTAATATACTTGAAAATAATGGTATAAAAGTTGATCCTTTACATGAACAATTTCCTTTAATTAGTTCTTCTTTAGTAAGGGCGTTATTAACTTTATTGGCTTTAGTATATCCCGGATTAGGAGTTTTTGTTTTGGAAGAGGCGATCGCCGAAATGTTAGTAGTATTAAGTAGTAAATATTCAGCCAAAATTGATCCTATTAGGGCGGGTTTATTAGCAGATTATTGTTACAATATTGATTTAGAATCGCCTCATTTATTATCGGTAGAAGATAACTACGAACGTTGGGATAGAATAGGTTATGAAGCATTGAAGGCTTACAATTATATTAAAGATTGGATTGAAGGGGAAAAAATTAAGAGAGAATCTGATCTAGATTCAAAATATACACCGATTACGTTGCTAGATTCGGCTATTAATAACTTTTTTAAACATAAAATAAACTATTCCGAGTTAGCCAGTTTAAGAGAATTGATCGAAACTGCCCAACATTTTTGGCAAGTTAAAGAAAGATTAAAAATAGATCAAAATGACGAAAAATCCCAAACTAAAATTATTGGTGAATTTATCGAGATGTTACAAAAAGGAACAATTACGGCGAATCCTTATCCCATTAAACCAAATTATTTTAATCCTAATGATGATCAATCAATAATACTCGCTAATATTTATCAATATCGAACTTTACGAAGTCAACATAAATGGCATTTTTGGCTAGATATTGGTTCAAATTTATGGCAAAAAAGCGGCACATCTGAGTTATTTGGAGCTCCCTTATTTTTAAGAGAATGGGATGGTAAACCTTTAAATATTAATTCACCATTATTAACAGAAAAAGAAAGATTAAATCGAATTTTAAGGGATTTATTAGCTCGTGTTACGGATAAAGTTTTTTTATGTTACAGCCAATTTAATATTAATGGAGTAGAAGAAAATGGCAAATTGCAATATTTAATTACTGATGTTATAGAAAATTCATAAATCTTATCAAGTAATGGGTGTTGGGGGGTTGGGGAGATTTTAAATAAAAAATTTTTGATTATCATTAACAGTATAAATATCAAAATCTATTATCTAATACCTACTACCCATTCCCTATTCCCCATTAAGGATGGCGATCGCCATCTATTTTAATGAAATTTTCTCTGCCACTTATTTAATTGAATTTCCCCAAAATTAGCAAATCGTTGTAATTCAATTAATTTATCATCTTTTTCTTTAATAATTTGGGTTAAAGAATGATATTTATTTTCTTGTTCTAATATTTTTTGACTTAATGTGTTAATCTGACCATGTAAATTTGCCCAAGAATTATTAACTTCTGATTTCAAAGTTTCTTGATAATTAATATTAGTTTGCAATTGATCTAATTGATGATCTTTTTGTTCAATAATATCCATTAAATGATGAACTTTGATTTGTTTATCTGATAATTTTTGATTTAACTCTTTTATTTGATGATCTAGAGTTTCAATTAATTTTTGATGATTATTGTCAACAGGTTGTAAGAATTCTTCATTTATATCATTAGTATTATTTTTTAAATATTTTGCTATAGTATCTTTTTCGATTAATTTTTGATGAGAAGACTGAACTTCATTTAAATTTGCTTCTAAAATTTTGACCTTTTCTGTCAATTTTTGAATTGTTCCATCTTTAGCCGTTAAATCTTCTAACAAACTATTATATTTTTTCTGTTGACTCAACAATTGTTTTTCTAAATCTTCAGTTACATCAGATACTTGAGTAGTTATTTCCTCATTAGAAATAACCTCATTTTTCTCATTTAATTTTACTTGTAAAGATTCAGAAATTTTTTGACTTTCTATTAATAATTGTTTGTAATTTTTTATTTCTTCTTCTAATGTTTGAATTAAATTTTTTTTGCTGTTTAATTCTTCTTGAAATTTATTATTTTCGTTATTATTGTTATTAATATTTTCAGTGTTTAAATTATTATGATCAATTACGATATTTTGATCTATAATCTCAATTTTGGGTTCGGCATTTTCTTCTTCAGATAAATCAAAAATTTTAACTGTTTTCTCTGAATTTTGACCAGTAACAGCAATAGAACCTCCTAAAATACTTTCTAATAAAGTAGAACGATTTAAGCCCGTTTCCTTCGCCATAGTATTCAATACATCTGAGGCTTGAGCTGTAATAGAAAGACCAATTCTAGTTTTACTTGTGGGGGAAGTTCTATGCTTTTTTCTGACCATATTTTTTTCCTAAAGAATAAATGTATTTTGTATATTTAGATCATTGTATTAGAGATTACATTATTTTTTTGAAATATGATATAAAACTTCACGAAGTTGGTAAAATTCCTACTTTAACCTCAATATTAATTGATTTTTGATCACGAGTTAATTGAAGTTGCAAACTATCATCAATGTTAGTTTTTTCAACAATTTTTTGTACGGTAGCCGCATCTGTTATCAATTGATCGTTAATTTTAGTAATTATATCTCCTGATTTTAATCCTGCTTTTTCCGCGGGGGAATTGGGGGCAACTTGCATAATTAAAACGCCTTGATCTTCTGTGATATTTAAGCCTTTATTTTGCTTTAATTCTTGTTTAATTTGAGGATTTAGGGCTACCATAGATATGCCTAAATAGGAATGTTCTACTTTTCCATTGGCGATTAAAGTTTCGGCGATCGCCTGAGCTTTATTAATAGGAATAGCAAAACCTAACCCTTGGGCATTTTTAATAATAGCGGTATTAATGCCGATAACTTCGCCTTTGGCATTGAGTAAAGGACCTCCTGAATTACCCGGATTGATGGCAGCATCAGTTTGTAAAAAATCAATGCGTTTATCTCCTACGCCAATTTCTGAACTACTCCTACCAGTGGCACTAATAATCCCTGTAGTTACTGTATTATCTAAACCTAAAGGATTTCCTATGGCGATCGCCCATTCACCGATGATTAATTGATCAGAATCTCCCAAAACAACAGTAGGAAGATTATCAGCTTCAATTTTAATAACGGCTAAATCTGTTAGAGAATCTTTGCCCAAAACTTTTCCGGGTAAAACTCTACCATCTTTAAGACTTACAGTTACATCGGTAGCACCTTCAACTACATGGGCATTCGTTAGAATTTTACCATCATCACTAAGAATAAAACCAGAACCTGTACCTTGTCTAACTTCTTCGTTAGGAGGTTGAAAATTGGGAGGAATTTGATTACCAAAAAATTGACGGAAAAAAGGATCATTAAAAACAGGTGCATTTGAAGAAGCTACAGCACGAGAAGCATTGATTTTAACCACGGCTGGTCCTACTTCTTGAACTACTTGAGAAACAAAATTAACGTTACTAGCATTAGGGTTAAGAGTAGGTAAATTTGAATTAATATTTTGTTGTGATGTAAGGGAATCATTATTCGTACGGGCAACCAGTTGAGGGCTATCAATTAGGTAGTTACCTGCTAAACCTAAAGCGACACCCATCAATAAAAGGGAACTAGAAGTGGTAATTTTTAAAATAGAATATTTCATATTAAGTTTACCTCATAATATTGTAAAAAAAATCAGCTTAAGTACGAAGGTATCAAAGAGGAAAACCAACTTAAGCTGATACTCAACTCATATTAATTAAGATAAAAAATTGATATGAATTTCTTGTGACACTGAGATGAATTTTTGATGAAATTATTTAACTTCTGTGGAAATAGGCTTATAGTCTCTCTTTTCTTAATATGGATAACAGGATTGAATTGTTATTAATGTAGCAATGGCTAGGATGGTTAGGACATTTACAAGCAATAGGTTTAAACCCCTTGTCTCTAAGTCTTTTTGTTTCAACACAAGTGTCTATTGTTAGAATAAATATTTATTTATAAAATTATCAACTCAATGTCTAAAAATATTTTCTCAGATTTTGATTTTAAAACTATCCTTAATAACGCCGATTTTAAAGAAGATAGTGTTAGAGAAGTTATTATTTTACCTCTTTTAAAAGCTCTCGGTTACACCGAAACTAATATTATTCGTAGCAAAACTCTACAACATCCTTTTTTGAAAGTTGGCAGTAAAAAACGCAAAATTACTTTGATACCTGATTATCTCTTAAAAATTGAAAATAATTACGGTTGGGTATTAGATGCCAAAGCACCAAATGAGAATATTAAAAATGGTGATCATATTGAGCAAGTTTATAGTTATGCTTATCATCCAGAGGTCAGAAGTAATTATTTTGCCCTTTGTAATGGTGTCGAATTTAGTTTATTTAAAACCTCTGAAACTGATACGCCAATTTTATTTTTTTCTCTCGATGAGGTTGATCATTATTTTGATTCTTTAAGTCAATATTTATCGATCAATAGTTTTCAATTGGGTAAAAGTTTTCAATATTACTCAATAAATAACCCCCAACCCCCTTGGAAAGGGGGCTTTTGTTCTGAAGATAACCCCCAATCTCCTTGGAAAGAGGGATTTCCTACTCCTCCTACTCCGACTCCCCCCTTCTTAAGGCAGGTTGGGGGGGTTGAATTTGATTATCTCAATCGTCCTTTATTAAGTGAAATTCCCGTAAAAAAACGTGCTGCTAAAAGGCATTTTGGTGTTCACGGTTATTTTACGAAACAGGCTTGGAATGTGGTGGCTGAATATATCAAAAATTTTAGTCAACCTAATGATACTATTCTTGATCCTTTTGGCGGTAGTGGTGTTACGGCCATCGAGGCTTTGATGAATAATCGCAAAGCCATCAGTATTGATATTAATCCTATGGCTGTTTTTTTAGTTAATTCTTTAATTTCTCCTGTCAATTTTGAGGAGTTAAGCAAGGCTTTTGACAAGGTAAAGTTAGCTTATCAAAAAAATGAACCAATTACTGAAGATGACATAAAACAAGCCTTAATAAAATATCCTTATCCCAAAGGTTTAAAACTGCCCAAAGGTTCGGATGTTGATACTATTGAACAGTTATTTAGTAATAAACAATTAGCCCAATTAGCCTTCTTAAAATCTCTTATTAAAAAAGAGAAAAATAAAAATATTAGAGATTCTTTAATGCTAATGTTTTCTGGACTTTTAACTAAAGTAAATTTAACTTACCATACATCAACTTATGTCAAAAAAGAAGGAGGGGGGAATGCTTCACCTTTTCAATATTATCGTTATAGAATCGCTCCAAATTATACCGATTTAGATTTAATAACTTACTTTGAATTACGTTTTTCAAAAGTAGTTTCTGCTAAAAAAGAGATGGAATATAATATCAATGAAAACACTATTTCTAAAGCTCAAATTGTTAAAAATTCAGCCACAGATTTAAGTTTTATAGCTAATGAAAGTATAGATTATATTTACACCGATCCTCCTTATGGCAAAAAAATTCCTTACTTAGATTTATCTACCATGTGGAATGGTTGGCTAGACTTGGAAGTAACAGAAAATGACTATAAATTAGAGGCGATCGAGGGCGGAGAATATAAAAAAACTAAAGATGAATATAATCAATTAATCGCCACAAGTATCAAAGAAATGTATCGAGTATTAAAATTTGATCGTTGGTTATCCTTCGTTTTTGCCCATAAAGATCCCGAATTTTGGCATTTAATTATTGATACAGCCGAACATTGTGGCTTAGAATATGTGGGTGCAGTTGCTCAAAAAAACGGACAAACCAGCTTTAAAAAAAGACAAAATCCCTTCACCGTATTATCGGGACAACTAATAATTAATTTTAGAAAAGTTAAAACTCCTCGAACTATTTTAAAAGCAAATTTAGGGATGGATATGGCTGATATTGTTATCCAAACTATTGAAGGAGTAATCGCTCAAAATGATGGGGCAAATCTTGAGCAAATTAATGATGAATTGATTATAAAAGGATTAGAATTGGGTTTTTTAGATTTATTAAAAAAAGAATATTCAGATTTAACACCCATATTAATGGAGAACTTTGATTATGAAGAAAAAACCGAATTATTTACCATCAAAAAAGATACTAAATTTAGGTCTCATATTGATGTAAAACTGCGAGTTAAATATTATTTAATCAGTTATTTAAGAAGAATAGAAAGGGAAAATAAAACAGCAACTTTTAACGAAATAGTGTTAAATATTTTACCCTTATTAAAAAATGGTACAACTCCAGAAAATCAAACAATTTTAAATGTATTAGAAGATATTGCTGAAAGAATAGGCGAAGATAGTTGGCAATTAAAAACTGAAGGACAAACTAAATTATTTTAAAATAAACAAGATTAGGAATTAGGAAAAAACTTGAAACCCTTATTTTACCGTAGGGGTAATTCATGAATTACCCCTAACTTTGATTCTTTTGCTTATTTTTAATTCCCATCAGACGTACAATAGTAAAATTAATCTTCTGTCAATAATTCAAACAATTGTTAGTAACTTCTTCTTGTCACGAAATATTAAAGCCTAATTTTATCGCCCTTGGCAATTTTGATGGTATTCATCAAGGGCATCGAAAAGTTTTAGAATCTCTTTTTTTTAATGATGAGAATAATCATTCAATTCCTCATACTGTTGTTACTTTTAATCCTCATCCAAGAGAGTTTTTTTCTGGTGAGAAAAAACCCCTTTTAACTCCTTTAATTGAAAAAGTTAATTTGTTAAAAAATTTGGGTATTAAACAATTATTATTGTTGCCTTTTAATGCTGAATTAGCCTCTCTTTCTCCTCAACAATTTGTTAATGATATTTTAATTAATAAAATTCAACCTCGTTTAATTTCTGTAGGAGAAGACTTTTGTTTTGGACAAAAAAGAGCAGGAAATGTTATTGATTTACAAAATTTAGCACTTCTTAAAGGTGTCAAAGTTTTAGTGACTAAAGAACAAAATTTAATTACTAATAGTAATGAGGAAATTAGAATTAGTAGTTCTTATATTCGTCACTGTTTAAAAGAAGGTAATATTATTATGGCGAATCAAATGTTAGGTTATCAATATCAATTAATTGGTAAAGTAATTGAAGGGCAAAAATTAGGGCGACAAATTGGTTTTCCTACGGCTAATTTACAGTTACCTTCTGATAAATTTTTACCAAAAAAAGGGGTTTATCAAGTAAGTGTTAATTTGGAAAATAATTTACAACATTCTTTTAAAGCGGTAATGAATATTGGCGATCGCCCAACTATTGGAGGATTAAATACTACTGTAGAAGTGCATTTATTAAATTGGGCGGGGGATTTATATGATCAATTATTAACAGTCAAATTAGAAAAATTTTTACGATGTGAGCAAAAATTTTCGTCCTTAGATGAGTTAAAAAAACAGATTACTATTGATTGTCAAAATGTTCTTTTTTCGTCTTAATTGTTCTATTTATTTTAAGATTTAGATTTAACTAATTTTCCTGCTAATAATAATCCAAAACCAACGATCGCCAAAGTTGATGATGATTCAGGAGTAGCAGCAGGTGGCACTTGCCCTGAGACAATACTTAATTGATTAATGCCGATGGCTCGAATCGGCACACTGCTACGATATACTACTCTACTAATATTAGCACTATCACTAATAGCCCCTAAAAAAATCGCTGAATTATCAAGAGCGGTGGAAGAAGTGCCTATTTCACTGAAATTAGCCAACAATTGATTATTTGAGTCAAAAACGTCAAAAAATGCTGTAAAAGGTGTTGTAGCATCATCTACAGCGAACTGAGTGCCAATTCCTTGTACGGGTGTCCCAAAAGTTAAAGTAATGGGGCCTGGATTTCCATTGGCTGGGGGAGGCCCTGGTTGTAAACCAGTAAATAACACAAAATCGCCATTAGCAAAATTAGTGCCGATGGCCGGAGTTGTTTGAAAAACAAAAGGAGGAGTAATAGGCGGAAATGGAGGTAAAAAACCAGAAGTAGGGGCTGGAGGAATAGTTACAGTTACATTTAACCCACCTGGGGTGGTAGCAGTAATAGGGCTTGTGAGAGTAGCTGGAGGAAATATGGTGCCGACACTTGACCAATTTAATTGATCATTTGCCCCTAAATTAGCACGATTGGTTACTAAATTGACCGCTGCTTGAGAAGGATTGGCGATCGCCAATAAAGTAACAGTGGTTAAAGATAATTGAGTGAGAAAATTAATTTTTTTATGGCTAAAAATTGTAGTCATTATAAGAATAATTAGGTTAATAAAAACTTGTTTTAATTATAGTTAAATAAGAATAAAAAATTAATAAATTTTGTTAAGAATTAAAGATGATTAACATCAAAAATTAATTACAGTTATGGAGTTAGGCAAAATTCAGTTACAATGGGTAACAATAATTTTTCGATTCGTGTAAATTGACTACATAAGTTTATGAAACATACTATTTCGGTATTGGTGGAAGACGAGGCGGGAGTTTTGACTCGTATCGCAGGTTTATTTGCTCGTAGAGGTTTTAATATTGAAAGTTTGGCAGTAGGCTCGGCTGAACAAGTTGGCTCATCTCGTATTACCATGGTTGTACCGGGAGATGAAGCCACTATTGAACAATTAAGTAAACAACTTCATAAACTGATTGATGTGATTAAAGTTACTGATATTACTTCTACTCCTTGTGTAGAGAGAGAATTAATGTTAGTTAAAATTAAAGCTGCTGCTGGCGATCGCCATGAAGCCTTACAAATTGCTCAAATATTTAGAGCCAGAGTAGTAGATATGTCAGAAGATACCTTAACTATTGAAGTAGTGGGCGATCCAGGTAAAATGGTCGCCATTATTTCCATGTTAAAGAAATTTGGGATTCAAGAAATTGCAAGAACAGGAAAAATCGCTTTAGTTCGAGAGTCTAAAGTTAATACGGAATCTTTGAAACAAGGGTAAAAATGGAGGTAAGCGGGTTCGAACCGCTGACTCCTTGCATGCCATGCAAGTACTCTACCAACTGAGCTATACCCCCTTGAATTCGCTAGATAATATTGTATCAGATATTCTATCTTTAGTCAAATAAATTTTCTTAGTAAAATACAAAAGTAGATAATTTTTTATGTATTATTTATGTTTAGGTAAGGCGACTACAGCAAAGTTATTTGATAGTTTTTTAAAATATTGACAAGATACTTAAACATTGTTAAATATATTTGATCTTAATTTGCAGAAAATCAGTAATTTTAGCAATTTCTTAAAATAATTTCGATGACCATAAGCTGATATATATAAAGTGTGTTTGAAATCTTGATTGATATTTACCGCTTCTAAGTTAGATTGTATTGTAATAAATTATTATTAGGATTTACATCAAAAAGGAATTTTATTGATACAGGCAAAAAACAACTATAATTTTAACAATCAAAAAAATTATCAAAAAAAATTATTAATTAAAAGTGAGGATACTCGTATTAAGTTGGGAATTTCCACCTCGTATTGTGGGGGGAATTGCCCGTCATGTAGCTGAATTATACCCCGAACTAGTTAAATTAGGTTTTGATGTTCATTTAATTACGATCACTTTTGATAACGCCCCTTTATTTGAAGTAGTAGAAGGCATTAAAGTTCATCGAGTTAGTGTCAATTCTGCCGATCATTTTTTTGATTGGGTAAACAACATGAATACTAATATGAGTAATCATGCTTTTAAATTAATTGAATCTGAAGGAAAATTTGATCTTATTCATGCCCATGATTGGTTAGTAGGAGATGCGGCGATCGCCATTAAGCACAATTTTAAAACACCTTTAATTACGACAATTCACGCTACAGAAAATGGGCGTAATAATGGCATTTATAATTCCGATCAACATTATATCGATCATAAAGAAAATATTTTAATTTATAATGCTTGGCGTATAATTGTCTGCAGTAATTATATGAAACAAGAAATAGAACGAACTTTTTTTTGTCCACCAGATAAAATCGATGTTATCTATAATGGCATAAGGGCAGAAAAAAAACATCGTCCTGCGGAATTTCATTATCGAGATTTTCGTCATCGTTTTGCTAAGGATGACGAAAAAATTATCTATTACGTAGGTAGAATTACTTTTGAAAAAGGTATTCAGGTATTAATTAATGCCATACCAAAAGTATTAAAAGCGATGAATAATCAAGTCAAACTGGTAATTATTGGAGGAGGGAATATCATTCATTTAAAACAACAAGCATCTAATTTAGGCATAATTGATAAATGTTGTTTTACTGGTTTTATGTCAGAAGAAGACTTAAATAAATTCCAAACGGTAGCAGATTGTGCCGTTTTTCCTAGTCTTTATGAACCTTTTGGCATCGTTGCCTTAGAAAGTTTTGCCGCGAGGGTGCCTGTGGTGGTTTCGGATACGGGAGGACTCCCCGAAGTGGTCCAACATACTAAAACCGGCATAGTCACTTATACTAATAATCCGGACT
>CAZWLZ010000076.1:0-2944 GCA_964634505.1 uncultured bacterium
GATCTAAATCCTTAGCATAATTAGTCCATTTTAATTCGCCAGTGGAGGAATTCTGTGATAATTCAAAGGAATATTTACCTGTTAAAGCATAAATCATACTTAAACCAAGAGCGTAAATATCGCTACTAAATACCTTATTTTCTATTACATGAGAAGGATTAATAACATCTTCGATCATTTCTTTGATACTACCAAAATCAGTTAATATCGGTTTATTTATGTTTTCGTCACGAAAAATAATATTAGTCGGCTTAATATTAGAATGAATAATATTTTGATTATGAAGATATTTCAGGGTATCTAATAAAGAAAATAATAAGGTTTTACATTGTTCAGAAGTAATAATACCAAATTCAGCTAAATTGTTACCTTTAATATATTCTTGCACTAAATAAATTTGATTATTTTCAATAACATAATTTTCTAAATTTAAAATAGAAGAGTTCTTTTTAGCTAAATCTTGCCAAGTTTGGACTTCTTTTTTCAATAATTCTTCTATTACTTGACTAGATAGTTTATTTTCAGGGGAAAAAGTTTTTGACTTTTTTATAATGACTAATTTTGAAGGATTTAAACTAATATCTTCTCCTATCAATGTATCTCCAAATTGTCCTTGACTAAGAGTCTTGATAATTTTATATCTTTGTAAAATAATTGACTCCATTATTATCCTCTTTTAAAAATTAAAAATCTGTAATAAATATTATCTAAAAGTAACAACTAAAAAAAAATGAATAATGAGATTATAGCGATTTATTGCTTATGTGATGACATTTACAAGCCTGAATTATCGTCATGGCGATGATCGCCACTAACAGATGAGTGATGCCGCAGTAATGATAACAGCAATAGTTGCTGTTGTTGTGTATTTTGGGGGAAATTATGAGAAGGCAAGAAAATAAAGGGTAAATCTTCTAGTTTAATTTTTGTAAATTCGCTAATAAATTAAGAGTATTTTCTAATAAATGATTAATATTAGGTTATGGTGGTCATAAAGTTTTAATAGCAATGAGGATTCGCCATTACTATATTTTTGATTGATAGGGGGGGTATAGGTTAAAATTTATTTAAAAATTAGGGGATAAAAAAATGGAATCAGGAATTGATTTGGGAACTGGTGATTCTAAAGATTTAGAGCAAAGTTTAGCTTCTGGTCAAAGTAAAATTGTTTTAAAATCGGAAACTTATTTTGTTAGTAGTACAATTATAATTGATCGCTCTTTAGAACTTATTGGAACAGGTTATAAGAATACAAAAATTATTTCAACGGCTTCTGGTTGTGCCTTAAACTTTCTCGGACAAGGAAAATTAATTTTAAAAAATCTAAGTTTAGAGCATCAAGGGGAAAATTCTGCTAATTTAGTTACCATTAGAGACGGTGAAATAGAGATTAAATCTTGTCATTTTTCTGGTGCTTTACAGCAAGATATAAATAAAAAGATTTTTGGTGCGGGGATTTATTTACAAGGGGCTAAGGGTATAGTGGCTGGGAATACTTTTTGTAATAATATGTCAGGAATTTATGCGGATGGGCTAACTCAAATAGCAATTGAAGGGAATGATTTTACTGAAAATCAAAAAATTGGTATCCTTTATGCTGGTGAAGCAAAAGGTACGGCTTCTAATAATATTATTCAGCAAAATGTTGGAAATGGGATTCAAGTCTCAGAAAATGCCCAACCGATTGTAGATGGTAATACTATTAATGAAAATCAAGCCAGTGGTATCTCTTATTATGAGCAAGCAAAAGGTACTGCTTCTAGTAATATTATTCAGCAAAATGTTAGTAATGGAATTTTAGTCTCAGAAAATGCCCAACCGATTTTAGATGGTAATACTATTAATGAAAATCAATTCTATGGTATCCTTTATCGTGGTGAAGGAAAAGGTACAACTTCTAATAATATTATTCAGCAAAATGTTACCTGTGGGATTCTTGTCGGAGAAAATGCCCAACCGACTTTAGATAGTAATACTATTACTGAAAATCAATCCGTTGGTATTGCTTATGCTGGTGAAGCAAAAGGCACGGCTTCTAATAATATTATTCAGCAAAATGTTGAAAGTGGAATTTTAGTCTCAGACAATGCCCAACCGACTTTAGATGGTAATACTATTACTGAAAATCAAAAGCAAGGTATCGCTTATTATGATGAAGCAAAAGGTACTGCTAGTAATAATATTATTCACCAAAATGTTGGAAGTGGGATTCAAGTCCAAGATAATGCCCAACCAATTTTAGATGGTAATACTATTACTGAAAATCAAAACAATGGTATCGATTATTTTGGTGAAGCAAAAGGTACGGCTTCTAATAATATTATCCAGCAAAATGTTGGAAGTGGAATTTTTGTCAAAGAAAATGGCCAACCGACTTTAGATGGTAATACTATTATTGAAAATCAAAAAGCTGGTATCTTTTATGTTGGTGAAGCAAAAGGTACTGCTTCTAATAATATTATTCAGCAAAATGTCGTTAGTGGAATTGTAGTCTCAGAAAATGCCCAACCGATTTTAAATGGTAATACTATTATTGAAAATCAAGATGCTGGTATCGCTTATTTTGGTGAAGCAAAAGGTACTGCTTCTAGTAATATTATTCAGCAAAATGTTAATAGTGGGATTATTGTCGAAGACAATGCTCAACCTACTTTAGATGGTAATACTATTGCTGAAAATCAAGCTGGTATCGTTTATGATGGTGAAGCAAAAGGTACTGCTTCTAATAATATTATTCCGCAAAATGTTCTAAGTGGAATTCAAGTCCAAAATAATGCCCAACCGATTTTAGAAGGGAATACTATTACTGAAAATCAACAGAATGGTATCGCTTATTTTGGTGAAGCAAAAGGTACTGCTTCTAATAATATTATTCAGCAAAATGTTAATAGTGGAATTCAAGTCCAAAATAATGCCCAACCGATTTTAGAAGGGAATACTATTA
>CAZWLZ010000076.1:3044-12343 GCA_964634505.1 uncultured bacterium
GTGAAGCAAAAGGTACTGCTTCTAATAATATTATTCAGCAAAATGTTAATAGTGGGATTATTGTCGGAGACAATGCCCAACCGACTTTAGATGGTAATACTATTACTGAAAATCAAGCTGGTATCGCTTATGTTGGTGAAGCAAAAGGTACGGCTTCTAATAATATTATTCAGCAAAATGTTTTAAGTGGAATTTTTGTCCAAGAAAATGCCCAACCGACTTTAGATGGTAATACTATTACTGAAAATCAACAGAATGGTATCGTTTATGATGGTGAAGCAAAAGGTACTGCTTCTAATAATATTATTCAGCAAAATGTCCTCAGTGGAATTATTATCAGAGATAATGCTCAACCCACTTTAGATGGTAATACTATTACTGAAAATCAAAGTCATGGTATCGCTTATTTTGGTGAAGCAAAAGGTACGGCTTCTCATAATATTATTCAGCACAATGTTGACCATGGAATTATAGTCGAAAGCCAAGCCCAACCTACTTTAGATGGTAATACTATTGCTGAAAATCAAAAATTTGGTATCGCTTATTTAGGTCAAGCAAAAGGTACTGCTTCTAATAATATTATTCAGCAAAATGTTCTAAGTGGAATTCAAGTCCAAAATAATGCCCAACCGATTTTAGAAGGGAATACTATTACTGAAAATCAACAGAATGGTATCGCTTATTTTGGTGAAGCAAAAGGTACTGCTTCTAATAATATTATTCAGCAAAATGTTAACAGTGGGATTATTGTCGGAGATAAAGCCCAACCTACTTTAGATGGTAATACTATTACTGAAAATCAATCCATTGGTATCGCTTATTTTGGTGAAGCAAAAGGTATTGCTTCTAATAATAGAATTACTGAAAATCAATCCGTTGGTATCGCTTATATTGGTGAAGCAAAATGTAGTGCTTCTAATAATATTATTCAGCACAATGTTGACCATGGAATTATAGTCAAAAGCAAAGCCCAACCTACTTTAGATGGTAATACTATTACTGAAAATAAAAAATTTGGTATCTTTTATGCTGGTGAAGCAAAAGGTACTGCTTCTAATAATATTATTCAGCAAAATGTTAATAGTGGGATTATTGTCGGAGACAATGCCCAACCGACTTTAGATGGTAATACTATTACTGAAAATCAAGCTGGTATCGCTTATGTTGGTGAAGCAAAAGGTACTGCTTCTAATAATATTATTCAGAAAAATCTTGATGGTGGAATTATCGTCGAAGGCAAAGCCCAACCGACTTTAGATGGTAATACTATTACTGAAAATCAAAAGAATGGTATCTCTTACCTTGAAAATTCAGGCGGTATCGCTTGTAATAATAAAATAATAAAAAACCATTTGAAAGGGATTGATGTTGGCGCAAATGCTAACCCAAAATTGAAAAATAATACTTTAAGGGGTAACAAAGAAGACCCAAAATCATTTTGGGGTAATATAGTCGGTTCCAATTAAGTCACCATCTTTAAAGAATAAATGACAATAAGGAATGAAAAATAAATAACCTAGGCATTTTGTTGTTAAACGTGAAGCTCTCATTTTAGAACCTCAAATGCACAACTTAATAGATTTTCATTCCTAAGTACATTTTCTGTTTTGTTTCTTTAATAAAGTTGCCTTTTCTTTTGAAACTTCGGGGTGTTTGCCTAATCGACTACTCCTGTGAGTCTAGTCTCCCTCTATCCATTTTTGACCATTCCAATACCAGTCTGAGTAATAAGACATAAACTCTGTCACTGCGGCCAAAAGTTCCTCGTACGTCATTTTGTCTTTCTCCTCTTGGTAATAATCGCCGAGGTCCTTATGTGCTTTGCTCGTGAGATCATTGGGCAAGCCCCTTGTAACGTTTTTCCAAAGGTCTGTCCGAAAATCATGATCTGATTTATAACTCATATCGTAATTACCTCAATTGATGATTATTTTGTTTCCAACTAACCCGGAATTAAATAGAAAGCTTTCAGATAAAACTCCAAATTAGTGAGATCGCCAGACTGATACCTTCAAAAGAAAAAACCAAGTTTTAATCAGTCTTCCAAATATTATCAACTGTCTGCTATTTGAGAACAAAAATACACGATTCTTTACAAAATCCCAAATTATAGAACCCATTTGGTATCTTGCCTGAAATCATTATTTAGTCGGTATTGTAGCCAATTATGAAAAATTAATTCTGACACTTATTTCATAAGGTTTCCGAAATATATCTCAAATGGTTTCTATAGGTAGCAACTTGGATTACTTAATGAAAATTTTTATATCCCAGTAATTAAACCAGTAATTAAATTTGTTAGAAAAAAAATTTTTCTTTTTCTTTATTTTTTTAGCAACAATTTAATACATAAATCTAATTATTTATTCCAATATATTAATATGTAAAAATATGCTTGATTAAAATCATAAAAGCAATCTGATCAAAATAAAATCATTTTAAATAAATATGTACTATAAATTGTTTCCTTTAAAATTTGTAGTTTTGTTGAGTTTTTTGTCTTTAAATCTTACCAGTTGTTATACTCCATCTAGCAATAGTCATACTTCTAATCCTGAGAGAGAAGAAAATATTACTTCTAACTCCACAGAAAATGACTCTAAAACTGAGGATAAATCGGATGAAATAAAATCTAACTCTCAATTACAATCATCGACACCTGAAAATGATGAATCAATTGAGTCTAACTCTAATTTAGAATCTTCTGCTGAAACTGATGAAGAAATAAGAATTAGAGTTTATCAACAAACAAATCCTTCTGTCGTTCAAATTTTAACTGATAATACTTCAGGTAGTGGGTTTGTAGTACAATCAGATGGAATAATTTTGACTAATGCCCATGTGGTGGCAAATGCTAATTTTCCTGTTACTGTCGTTACGGCAGATGGGAAACAATTACAAGCTGATTTTTTGGGATTTCAGCCTGATGGTGCGGATTTAGCCGCTTTAAAAATTCGTGATCAACATAATCTTACTCCTTTGTTATTAGCTAAAAAGGATTCTATTAAGGTTGGGCAGTCTGTTTTTGCTATTGGTAGCCCGTTGGGAAATCAAAACACTTTTACTACGGGAGTAGTTAGTAGAATTGATGCTAAAGCTAATATGATTCAACATGATGCCCCTATTAATCCGGGTAATTCTGGTGGCCCTTTGCTTAATTCTCATGGAGAAGTTATTGGTATTAATACGGCGATCGCCACTTTAGGGGAAGGAGGTGGTAGTATTGGTATCGGTTTTGCCTTATCTAACGATTTAATTGAACCTTTCTTGACCCTTGTCCAACAGCAACCTAATGACCCTAATATAGCTCAAAATTCATCAAATAAGAGTGAATTAAAGGACAATAAAGCTGAAAATGAACCAAATTTTTCTACAGATAAACAATATATTAGTGATACTTTCAGTTTTAAAGATGGCGATCGGACTTTACCAAATGGTAGTTACTATCACAGTCATCAATTTAGTGCCGAAGAAGGAGAAACTATTGAAATAGAAATGACTAGCGAAGAAGTAAACTCCACTTTAATTTTAATCAACGAAAAAGACGAAACAATCTTGGCACAAAATGACGACATTTCAGAAAATAACATTAACGCCAAATTAGAAGTAACAATTCCTCAAAATGGTGATTATATCTTGATAGCAACTCCTTATGATGTAGGTGAAACAGGCGAATATACTTTAACTTTTCGAGTCAAGTAAAATTTACAATTATTAATAAATCAATTTTTCTATAAATAATTAAGTAAAAAAATTACTTTTATGATAGATAATATATGATTAATTCCTTACAAAGAACACTTATTAACTACAATTAATTCTTCAATTTATTTATGGCTTTTTTACCAAAATATAGACCAGAAAAACTATCTTTAGGTCCTTTAGAAACCGAAATATTAAATATTATTTGGGATTTAAAAGATGTAACAGTAAAAGATGTTTTAGATCGTATTTTAGCCGATCCCAATAGAGAATTAGCCTATGCTTCTGTTACTACAATTTTACAAAGATTAACAAAAAAAGGATGGTTAATTTGTAATAAAAAAGGACGAGCTTTTTATTGGCAACCATTAATCTCTAAACAACAAGCAATGGCGATTAATTCTTATGAACAATTAAATAATTTTTTAGCTGTTAGTAATGCCGATTTAGTAGCCTCTTTTGCGGATAGTTTAGACACTGCTAGTATTGATCAAATCAAAGAAATTGCTAGTAAATTAGAAGAAATTCGTCAACGAAGAAAGGAGACTAAATAAAGTGCATTTTACCCTTATTTTTTTAGCTTTAATTTCCGCTTTTTCTATTAGATTAATTCCAATAAATAGTAATGATATTTCTTTAAAAAATTGGTCATATTATCTATTTTTATTTACTTTCCCTCCCTTAATTTTAATTATGACTTTTTTGTCGATAATTTGTATGGGTTATAAAGGAGAAATGTTGGGTTTTTCTGCTGATAAATTCAGTTATTTTTTAGCAGTAATTTTTATTATTTTAAGTCTTTTTTCTTTACTAAAATTAAGTTATCAAGGTTGGTTATCTTTAGACAAAATAAAAAATTATCCTTTAGTTTTAGTTGAAAATAAATTAGTTAGAATTATTGATATTTCTTTTCCCTATGCTGGCCAAATTGGATTTTGGCAAAGTGAATTAGTAATTACTAATGGTTTAATAAAAATGCTTTCTTCTGATCATTTAAAAGCAGTAATTGCCCACGAAGAAGCCCATTATAATTATAGAGATACCTTTAATTTTTTTTGGTTAGGCTATCTTAAAAATATTACTTTTTGGCTTCCTAATACTTATGAATTATGGCAGGAATTGCTTTTAATGAGAGAGTTACGGGCAGATAAAAAAGCAGCAGAAAAAGTTGATTTTCTATTACTAGCAGAGTCTTTATTATTAGTAACTGAATCTACTATAAATTCTCCTTTAAATTTTGATCAATTATTGATTTGTGGCTTCTCAAATCATCGATTAAATGAACGAATTAATGCTTTATTAAATCCTACTAAATATACTCATAATTCTAATTTATATCATCCTCTTTGGTTATTATTAGCCTTATTACCTTTGTTAACTATTCCTTTTCATTATTAACTTCAGAATAGGTAATGGGTAATGGGTAATGGGGAATAGTAAAGAAAACAGAAGAAAAAGAGGTAATCTAACTCCTAATACCTAATTTCCTAATGCCTACTAAAATTTTTAAGGGGTAAAATAAGAAGTAATGAGTAATAATTAATCAGTTTTTATTATTTCCCATCAGAAATTGATTATCTCAAGATTTTTGATTATTACTTAAAATCTGGCGGTAACAAACCCCCCCAATACCCTAATACCCTAATACCCTAACACCCCAACCTTATATCTATCATTTATTAATCAAAATAAGAAGTTTTTTGCCCTCATTAAAGCCAACCTTTTAACCAATAAATAAAAATACCAACATATTCTTTAATTGCTTTGGTAGTGCGAGTTAGGCTTTCACTATTGGGTAAAAAACTAATTATTTGTACTTCAAAACTACTATCAAAAAAATGGCTTTTCTTACTTACTAAAAAATCTGTAGGTGCGGGAATTACATTTATATTTTGTTTCCGAAAAATCATCATCGAGCGAGGAATATGTATTGCAGATGTAACTAATAATACTTTATTAATCTTAAATTTTTGTAAAATTGCCTTGACATTTGTTGCGTTTTCATAGGTATTAACAGCATAATTTTCTGTAATAATAGCGGCCGAAGGTACGTTCATTTTTATTAGAATATCAGCCATTTCTTGGGCTTCAGAAATGTCACCTCCTAGCCATTTTATTCTGCCTCCAGTAACAATAATTAAGGGTGCTTTTTTTTTGTGAAATAATTTTGCTCCATAAAAAATTCGGTCTTCTTGGTTACTTAAATTATCACTTAAATTAGGAAACAAATTAGATCTACGACCTCCTCCTAAGATAACAATAGCATCCGCTTTAGGTAAGTTTTCTTGATAAGAATAATGCCATTCTAATGATCTTAAAATTGCATTACTGGTAACAGAATTACTACTAATAAAAAGTATCAAAAAAGCTAAGGTTAAAGGTATGGGAGTCCAGGCTGGACGTTTCCACCAAATAATCAAAGAAACCAGTAATAATATGCAAGATAAACCTAAAGGATAAATGAATAACGGTAATAGTTTTGAAAGAAAAATAAAGTCCATTCTCTTCTTAATAAATATGTCATTTTTAGCAATATATTTATGTCAAAAAATTTTTATTATTCATTATTTATTCGCTAAAAAGTAACCTAATAAATATAATGAGCCACAAAGAACTAATATTTTATCATTATTAATATTATTTAATGTTGCTTTATTTAGTGCAGAAAAAACATTTTTATCTGTATAAATTTGACTTAATTCGGGACAAATATTAAGGGCAATTTTTTTTAAATCTTCGGGCTGTGCTGTGCTATGATCTGGTACTGGTATTAAGTATAATTCGTCTGATTTTCTGAGTAAATTTTTAAAAATATCTTCATGGTCTTTGGTTGATAACATCCCCATTATCCAAATTATGGGCTTATTTAAAGTGTCAATATATTCTCTTAATTTTTCGGCTGCTTCAGGATTATGCGCGCCATCAATTAATAAGTCATAATTTTGCCATTTTAGCCATTCAATTCTTCCTGCCCATTTTGTTTTTTTCATACCATTTTGAATGGTATTTAAACTAATTTGCCACCCTTTTTTTCGTAAAATTTCTATACATTGTATGGCGATCGCCGAATTAATTAATTGTATTTTTCCTAATAATTTTAAGGGATATTCAATATTATTAAAAACTACCAATTTTTCTTGACTATTATCTTCTTTAATTACTTCTGCTTCTTTTACCCAGTAAGCAGAACAATTTAACTCATTAATTTTTTGTTCAAAAACTTTTTGAGCTTCCAAAGGAACTTTTCCTATGACAACAGGACAATTATTTTTAATAATACCAGCCTTCTGTTCAGCAATTTCAGTTAATGTTGAACCTAAGGTTTGCCAATGTTCTTTACTAATAGAAGTAATGACACTAATAAGAGGTTTTTCAAATACATTAGTAGCATCTAATTTGCCTCCTAATCCTACTTCGATAATAGCAATATCAACTTGACATTTAGCAAAATATAAATAAGCGGCAGCGGTGATAATTTCAAACTGAGTAGGACATTCTTTCTCAGTGTCAATAACTTTAGTAATTTCTAATAATAAATCAGTGAAAATTTTAGTATCAATTGGTTGTTGATTGATACAAATTCTTTCATTCCAACTAATTAAATGAGGTGAAGTATAACGACCAACTTTGTAACCTGCTTCGGTCAAAATTGATGATAAATAGGTACAAACTGAACCTTTTCCATTTGTACCTCCTACATGAATAATCGGAAATTGATGATGAGGATTGTTTAAATTTTGTAAAAGATTATGGATTCTTTCTAATCCTAAATGAACACCAAAACGATGAAATCGTTGTAAAATTTGATCAATATTTTTAGTCATAAAATTGCTTATTTATTATGAAAAATTAGTATTTTAATTAAGTTTAAATTGTAAAAAATTAGTTTAATTTAAGTATTAGCCCCCTTATATCCCCCAACATTGGGGGTAGGGGGGCATTTTTCGTAAGGCTTTTCTTAGGTAAGGATTTTTGAACATTTTAAAAATAGGTAATTTATACTTTTGTTAAATAAAATTGATATTAATAAACTAGCAAAAATTAAATATAAATATTGAATGATCATCATCAGATTAAAATCTAAATTGAATTTTGATAAATTTAGAGGATTATTGATAATAATATTGTGCATTAAATATATTTCTAAACTATAAACGCCGAAAATATTAAAAATATAAAGAAAAAAAGGAGGAAATTGTAAAATCTTTTCAAAAAAATTCACAATAAACAGAGATAAAGGTAAAGCCATAAAAACACTGGGATATAAAACTAATCCAGTATCGTTTTTGATTTGATTATCAAAGTTGAGAAAAATGAAAAATAAATATACTAAAGAAATTATGAATATAAATAAATTGAAATAAATATTTTCAAGTAAAATAAATTGCTTTTTATGAATTAAGAAATAACCGATATATACACCCAAAATAAATACAGGTAATCTAATAATAAATATTACTAAATAGACTATATTTGTCCAAGCTAATAACATCGATAAAGTGATAAAAAAAAGATAGGCTAAAACAACACTTAACTCTGATTTTTCAATCAATTTAATGATTAATGGAAATACTAAATAACAAATAATAATGGAAGGAATAAACCAATTTATAAATGACCCATACAACAAAAATTGTAAGCCAAACATTTCTAAAAAAAACTGTTTAAAATTAAGTTTTTGATTGATGATATTTGGAATATTTATTAATAGTAAAAAAAGCCAATAAGTGGGAATAATTCTGATAAATCTTTTTTGATAAAAGGAAATAAGAGACTTTTTTTTATACCAACTAAAACACAATCCTAAGCCAGATAAAATAAAAAAAAATTCTACTCCAATATAACCAAGATTTTTAAAATAATTTAGTGGGGAAAAAATGCCTATAAAATTAATTTTTGAGTGAAATAAAACTATCCATAAAATACCAAAACCCATTAATTCAGTTCTATATTTACTCAATTTTTCCATTTGTATCTTATTTTTAAATAATACTTATTCTGTTTAAAAAATTAAATTTTACCATTAAAAAATCGAATTAATTAAAATCAAAAAATACCTCTTAACTTTTGCTGTTTGCGAGAGACTAATTTTTCTTTCCCAACACCCTTTTTAATTATTTTCCTTTATTTCTAATTCCGATTTTAAAGTTAATTCCAGAAAAACGTCTTCTAGGGTGGCTTTTGTGCGTTTCATTTCATAAATACCTAAGCCATTATAAATAAGCATTTCTGCAATATCTCTGCCAATGTCATAATTATTATTAAAATTGAGAGAAATTATTGATCTTCTGGCTATATCTGGTATTTTTTCAATGCTAATTTTATCAATACCTGTAACTTGTTGTAATTTTTCTGTAATTTTACTGGTGTCTCCTTCTACTTCAATTTGATAACCTTTACTGGAAATAAAATCTTGTTGTAATTGTTCAGGTGTATTAGTAACAACGATTTTACCTTTATTGATAATGGTGATTTGATCGCAAGTCATACTCACTTCTGGTAAAATGTGAGTTGATAAAATAATAGTTCTTTCTCCTGCTAAACTTTTAATTAAGTTGCGTACTTCAATAATTTGGCGGGGATCAAGTCCTACTGTC